>NZ_AMJN01000048.1:0-234698 GCF_000302435.1 Acinetobacter sp. TG2027
AGTTTTTAAAAACTGCTTAACTAACTGTCCAACTTTATGGGGTCAGATCATTCCACCGTAGAGGGGGCACGAGGGGCTAGACACTAAAGGTATAAAACCTTTAATGCTTCTATGAGACGGTCTGCGACAACCGACTGGCAATGTGGCCAGCATGCGAAGAATAGTATTCAACTCTCTTACAGTCAAGCACACAAAATGACATTTGTTTTAAATTAGATCATTAAAAAGTAAGGGTAAATAATTAAAATTTATTATTAATTTAGGGTTTATAAAGTAACAGAAGTTAAGAATAGATTAGAGATTTATAGGTTTATTGATTTGGGTTTGTGCCCGTATTTCGTATAAGGGGTACTATATTAATTATTGAAAATTTTATAATATTAATAATGAATCTCTAAGGCTAAAAAATTTAATGCTAACGAACACTCATCAAGACTATATAAATAAGGTAAGTAAAATACTTGAAAATTTGGAAGAAAAAGGAGAAATAATGATTCTTTCACAATCTTCAGAAATAATATCGAAACTGATAATCCACTCAATTGCAGAAGAAACACTAGAAAAGAGATTAGAAAGTGATTTTATTATTGAATGTGATATTCCTCACTTACTCGATGCTATATCATCTCAGTTAAGTTCAATATTTAAAGAAGATAAAGAAAATTCAGATAAAATAGTGAATAAGTTTTATCATAATTTATTACGTAGATTGACTATGCAGCAAGTTGCAGAGCTTTTACACCATGAAGGCGCTTTTGAAATAGCCTTGCGATCATACTATTCCATAAAGTTGGGGAATGAAGATTATTTAGATTTAAACTATCTTGATTGGCGAAAACAATATTATTCTCAACTAAAATAACAAGAAGCTTTATATAAAATAAAAGATTTTTTCTCCCGTTTCGCCACAGAAAGACACGAGTGGTATTGCTGTTTGCTTTTCATTCTATTTATTTCAATTTATAAAAAATATATAATATTCTCAATAGTTTTTTAATTATCTATTACATTCAATCAAGATCATATATTTTCAATAAAGAGAATAAAATGCAAGACCAAGCTTTAACCTCTCTTCCTCAAGATGTAAATGAGGATCAAAATATTACAACTCCACCAATTTCACATTCAGGAATTCATCATTTTAAATTTCATGGGAATGCCTCAGAATATTTTGGAATCTGGATCGTTAATATTCTTTTGACTATTATTACCTTAAGCTTATATGCGCCTTGGGCTAAAGTTCGTCGCTTACGCTATTTCTATGGTAATACAGAATTTTTTGAACGCCGCTTTGATTTTACAGGGATTCCAACCAAGATTTTGATTGGACGTTTAATTGCATTAGGAATTTACGTCGTTTTTGCAATTTCATCACAGTATTCAATGATTGCGACTGTGGTTGGACTAGTTGCATTATATGCAGCAGTACCTTGGCTAATTCGCGCTACTTTGCGTTTTACTGCAAGAAATAGTAAGTTCGGCAACGCACGTTTTTATTTTGGTGGAACGATAAAAGAATCTTATAAAGTCTTTCTTTTGAGTATATTGGTATATATTTTCACTTTAGGAATCTTTACACCTGTAGCTATTTGGCTATATAAAAAATATTATCTTAACAACTTATATGCTGGACAATTAAATTTTAAATTAAACGCGAAATGGTCTGCATATATGGCTGCAGTTTATATACCAGTTTTTATTGCAATTGGTATAATTGCTATTTTTTCAATCATTTACTTTGCTATAGCAGGAACAATTTCTGGGTTCTCACCGAACATTATAGTCTTCGGAATATTTACGGTATATGCATTTATTGGATTATTTATTTACCCATTAATTGCTGCTCGTATTTTTATTACGACATGGAACAATACTACAATTGGGAACAGTCAATTTAAAACAGACTGTAACCAATGGCGTTTCGCATGGATTGTAGCATCGAACTGGATTGTAAAAATCTTATCCATAGGTTTAATGTCTGCTTGGGCTGCAGTTCGTATTCACAAATACCAGATTGAATCGATGAGTTTAATTTTATTAGATGATCCAGATCAAATGATGAATCTCGCTCAACAAGAGCAAAGTGCTTTAGCTGAAGAAATCAGTGATATTTTTGATATCGACATCTCTTTATAATAATCTGAGTTTAATAATTTATGTCCCACGCAGTAGATATCACTTTCTATGATGGCCTAGTGTCTAAACCATACCCCGCTCAGATTTCAGCTCAATCTGAATCTGAAGTTTTAATTCGGTATGGTGAGCAATTAGAACTTCAGCGTCATTATCAATATTCTGATATGAAATTGATTGGTGCGCTGGGACAGTTACACCCAGTGATTGAATTATCTGATGATGCACGGATTGAATTTCATAGTGCATTACCTGAATGGTTTAATTACACAACTAAAAAGGTTCAACATTCGATCTGGAAATTTGAACGTTCTCCGGGTCTTATTCTTTTTAGTGTAATTTTTGTGATTACTTTTGCGATCAGTCTAGTCAAATGGGGGGTTCCTGCAACGTCCCATTATCTTGCTTTTCAATTACCTGAGAATACTTTAAATAAACTAGGTGATGAAGCCGAGAATTATGTATTAAATAATTGGACTGCACCCAGCCAATTAGCACAAACTCAAAAAGATCAAATTACTAAACAATATTTGAATACTGTTGCTGAAAACAAACCAGCCAAATTAGTCTTCCGTAAAGGTGATCAGTTAGGGGCAAATGCTGTAGCGCTACCCAATAATACGATTATTATCACAGATGAACTAATCAAATTGGCACATACGAATCAGGAAATCTTAAGCGTATTAGCCCATGAACAAGGCCATTTGGTTTATCGCCATAGTTTGCAACAAGGGTTAACGAGTTTAGGTCTAAGTATATTATACATTGCAATGACAGGAGATAATTCAGACTTATTTACGTCCTTACCTGCCGCTATGATTGGTGCAAATTATTCACGTAAATTTGAGTCCGAAGCCGATCTATATGCTTTACAGCTGATGGATAGGAAGCATATCGAAGTCTCCCACTTCGCAAATTTCTTACAACGTTTAAGCGATACAACGGAAGAAGGTCTCGATAAGAAAAATCAGTCCACCCCACCAACTTCTCAAGAAGAATCTTCAGCTAATAAACTATCTACAGCTGTTCTTGATGCTTTATCCTCACATCCTGCAACCGAAGAGCGTATTCGAATGGTTCATGATTTTGAGAAAAAACAGAAAGGTGCATAAAATAATTTATAGGTACACAGAGTCTATCTAGAAAATTTATGGTCTTTAGGAAGTGGAGCATCACATGGTTGATCCGTCTTTACATTGACCATTTTCACAGGCCCATCATTGTAGATTGTTACCTTACAGCCTTTTACGACATATTCCTGTTGAATACCACCGTACATTTCATCCTCAGAAACAGGAGATGCAACGTCACAAGCCTCGTCAGCACGGCATATATCCTCTTGCCCACCTACAGCTTCTGCTCCAGCAGCTTCCATTACATCTACAGCACTCTCCTGTACTTCAGCATCTACAGCTTGTATCTTTGCTGCATACGTATTTGAAAGATTTATCATAAGAAAAATTGCAAGAAATAACTTACTACAGTGATTTATTAGATTCATGAACTATCCATACCTATTAATTGAAATTCGGTACATATCAGGCGATTTTAATTTGCAAGTTAGTGATGCAAAGGGCTTAGTATTATAAGGAGCTATTCTACCCATAATTATACATATAGCAGCAATAGTCGTCCCGAAAGAATTCATCAAACAATTACAAGATATTGACCATTATGATGGTGCATTAACTACACAATATAAAATTAAACTGAAATCAAAATCTGTCTAACTCAATCCAAATTTTTATGTAGGTTAGAATGAGGGGGTAAAATAATAGATATAAAAAAAGCCCCTGCTATTAACAGGGGCTTTTCGAATTTGGCGGAAGCGGTGAGATTCGAACTCACGGAGGACTCACACCCTCGTCGGTTTTCAAGACCGGTGCATTAAACCGCTCTGCCACGCTTCCATGTGCGTAAGAATACAAAGCTTATTCATTTTATTCAAGAAAAATATCATCGCTTTGTGTTCAAGTGCATATTGTTTCATCAATTTTACAGTTGAGCAGCCAATTCTGCTCCTTCTTTGATCGCACGCTTCGCATCTAGCTCTGCTGCAAGCTTTGCACCACCAATAATATGGTAGTTCGCTATAGTCGACTCACCTTCTTTTGGCATCAAGTCTTTTACCGACTCTTGACCTGCACACACCACCACAGTATCTACACGTAAAAGCTGGTCTTGACCATTGTGCTCAATCCAAAGCCCTTCATCAGTGACTGCTTTATATTGCACACCACGCAGCATACGTACACCATGCTTTTTAAGCTGTGCACGGTGTACCCAACCCGAAGTCTTGCCAAGACCAATACCAAGTGGTGTGGTTTTACGTTGTAGTAAATAAATTTCACGGATTGCTGGTTCAACTTCTGGCGGCTGCATACCACCTTCAGAAACATAGTTCGGATCTGGATCTACCCCCCATTCACGTTGCCAATCTGCCAAAGGTTGAGGCTGTGGTTGATGTGCCGGTTTAAGTAAAAACTCTGACACGTCAAAACCAATACCACCCGCACCAATCACTGCAACTTTTTGCCCGACTTCTGCCCCTTTTAAAACTTGAGCATATGAAAGGACTTGTGGTGCATCACTTCCTTCAATTTTTAATGCACGAGGGATTACACCTGTTGCAACAATCACTTCATCAAAACCTTCGCGTTCGAGCTGCTCACGATTTACGCGAGTATTTAAACGTACGTCCACCCCTGTTTTTTCGAGTTGGACTTTAAAGTAGCGGATCGTCTCGTGAAATTCTTCTTTGCCTGGTACAACTTTGGCAAAGTTAAATTGACCACCTACATCCGAAGTTGCCTCAAACAGCGTCACTGCATGGCCACGGCTTGCCGCAACAGTTGCCGCCGACATACCCGCTACTCCACCGCCAACAACTGCAATTCGCTTAGGCTGTTTAGTCTTTAAATAGACCAGTTCAGTTTCATGGCCTGCACGAGGGTTAACCAAACAAGATACACGCTTATTTTTAAAAGCATGGTCTAAACAGGCTTGGTTACATGCAATACAGGTATTAATTTCATCAACGCGGTTAGTCGCAGTTTTATTTACCCAAAATGCATCGGCCAATAAAGGACGTGCCATTTGAACCATATCTGCTTTGCCAGTTGCCAAAATTTCTTCGGCAGTTTCAGGCATGTTAATACGGTTTGACGCAATAATCGGAATAGAAATATGTTGTTTTACATGAGCAGTGTAGTCGACAAAAGCTGCACGAGGCACAGATGTTACAATGGTCGGCACACGAGCTTCATGCCAGCCAATGCCGGTATTTAATAAAGTCACCCCTGCTTTTTCTAAAGCTTTGGCTACAGTCACCACCTCTTGCATGGTGTTACCGTCATGAACTAAATCGAGCAACGACAAGCGGAAACAAATAATAAATTTCTCACCAACTTTTGCACGAATCGCCTTTACGACTTCGACCGGAAAGCGCATACGGTTTTCAATTTCACCGCCCCAACGGTCAGTACGCTGGTTCACATGGCTGCTTAAAAACTGGTTAATGAGATAACCTTCCGAGCCCATAATTTCAACGCCGTCATAGCCCGCTTTTTTGGCAATGTCAGCACAATGTGCATAGTCATCAATCGTACTTAAAATATTTTTTTCAGAAAGCTGACGCGGTTTAAATGGTGAAATTGGCGATTTGATCGGACTAGAAGACACTGCAAAAGGTTGATAACCATAACGGCCAGCATGCAAAATTTGCATTAAAATTTTTGAACCATGCTTATGCACAGCATGTGTAACCAGACGGTGCTGTGGAATATCGGTTAAACCATTCATGGTTCCACCCATGGGTAGTAGCCAACCTTGACGGTTTGGAGAAATCCCCCCAGTCACAATCAGGCCCACCCCACCTTTTGCACGCTCTTCAAAATAAGCTGCCAGTTTTGGGTAATTGTAAAAACGGTCTTCAAGCCCCGTATGCATGGAACCCATCACCACACGGTTTTTAATAGTGGTAAAGCCTAAATGTAATGGTTTTAATAAATTGGCGTAACTTGTCATGCTGCGTCCCAATAATTTTTTGCAACTTGTTGCATAGTACTTTAATACTTTTTTGATAATTTTGGATGACCATGCAAAGAAATTTATCGGAGCTTATGGTCAATCCATTTATTTAAGAACAATACTTCATTCACTTCTTCTTATTCTATAAATAGCCTTATATTTTTTATCAAATTAAAACTTCAAATCAGAACAAGTGAATTAATGCTTTTTTTGCGAAAAAAAGCACCATGAATAGTGCTACAATAGCCGCCATTCAGAATTCTCAAGACCGCCTATATGGGGTCTTTTTCATAAATGTTAGGATTAGCAATGACTGATAATGCAACTATCTTGCAGCATGTACCAGTAGGCAAAAAAGTTGGGATTGCCTTCTCCGGAGGCCTAGACACTTCAGCTGCCTTATTGTGGATGAAACAAAAAGGCGCAGAACCTTATGCATATACTGCAAACTTAGGTCAGCCTGATGAAGATGACTACGATGCAATTCCAAAGAAAGCAGAACAATACGGCGCTGTAAAAGCTCGCTTAATTGACTGCCGCTTACAACTTGCGCTTGAAGGTATTGCTGCGATTCAGTGTGGTGCATTCCATATCAGTACAGGTGGTGTTCCTTATTTCAATACGACTCCACTCGGTCGTGCAGTAACAGGCACAATGCTAGTTACCGCAATGAAAGAAGATGACGTAAACATCTGGGGTGACGGTTCAACTTATAAAGGTAACGATATTGAACGTTTCTATCGTTATGGTTTGTTGACTAACCCGAATCTTAAAATTTATAAGCCTTGGTTAGATCAAAACTTCATCGATGAGCTCGGTGGCCGTGCAGAAATGTCACAGTTCCTGATCGACAACGGTTTTGACTACAAAATGTCAAAAGAAAAAGCGTACTCGACTGACTCAAATATGTTGGGTGCGACTCACGAAGCAAAAGATCTTGAATACCTAAATGCTGGTATCAAAATCGTTGACCCAATTATGGGCGTTGCTTTCTGGAAAGATGAAGTTGAAATTACACCAGAAGAAGTGACTGTACGTTTTGAAGAAGGTGTACCTGTTGCCTTAAACGGTCAAACTTTTGACAATCCGGTTGAGCTTATTCTTGAAGCAAACCGTATTGGTGGCCGTCATGGTTTAGGTATGTCTGACCAAATCGAAAACCGTATTATCGAAGCGAAATCTCGTGGTATTTATGAAGCACCGGGGATGGCCCTTCTTCATATTGCTTATGAGCGTTTGGTTACTGGTATTCATAACGAAGATACGATCGAACAATACCGCATTAACGGTTTACGTTTAGGTCGTTTACTTTACCAAGGCCGCTGGTTCGACTCTCAAGCACTTATGTTGCGTGAAACTGCACAGCGTTGGGTTGCTAAAGCGATTACTGGTGAAGTGACTCTTGAGCTTCGTCGTGGTAATGACTACACCATCATGAACACTGAATCTCCAAACTTAACGTACGAAGCTGAACGTTTAACAATGGAAAAAGGCGATTCAATGTTTACGCCAATGGACCGTATTGGTCAGTTGACGATGCGTAACCTCGACATTACCGATACACGTGCAAAACTTGGTATCTATACAGATGCTGGTTTGCTTTCAATCGGCCAAGGTTCTGCTGTGCCACAACTCGATAGCAAGAAAAAATAATTTTCTTAATTAATAAAAAAGCCACCGACACAGGTGGCTTTTTTATTTCAAGCACTAGAGTTTAAACAAGTTCTGCCGCATCCAAGGGTTGATAATAAATCTGGTTACGTCCAAGCTGCTTAGCTCGGTACAAAGCTTGATCCGCAGCATGAATTAATTTTTCCTGATTTACTTTAAAACCTTCTGTATAAACAGTAAAACCTAAACTAATCGTGACATGCTTAGAGACTAAAGATGCTGCATGAGGAATCGCTTGTCGCTCAATCGCTTTATAAATATTTGCAGCGACGGCATAGGCGCCTTGAGCAGGTGTTTTCGGTAACAGTACGACAAACTCTTCTCCACCATAACGAGCAACAAAATCAACATGTCGAATCGAATTTTTAATTGCAGCGGCAATAGATGAAATGACTTTATCCCCCATTTGGTGTCCATAAAAATCGTTATAATTTTTAAAAAAATCGATATCAATAAATAAAACAGCCAATGGGCGCTTTTCTTGCTTTGCACGATAGTAAAAGAAATCGAACATCTCATCAAAAGTACGTCGATTTGAGATATTCGTCAGTGCATCCTGCTGGCTTAAATGAAGCAATTCAGATGCCTCAATACGTAAAATCTGTTCGTTAAGCTCAGCAAGCTGATTATTTAAAAAAAGGCTTCTTTCTCTTGAGGTAAGCATCGTACTAATTGAAAAACCTAAAATACAACTTCCAAACAGCGCTCTTCCCAAAGCAATAAAATCACAATTCGCTTGCCATAAAATCAGTAGGGAAAAAACACAAAAGGCTGCTGTTAAACCTACATAAAGCATATGTAGAGGCTTTATTCCGCTTAAAATAAATCCCAGCATATATAAGAAGGAAAATAGTAACATTGACTGGTTTTTAAGAGCGACATTTCCTACGCTAAGGAGCAACATTGCATTGATAATAATGGTCAAAAATACAATGCCACATGCAGCGATATAAAAATATTCAGTGAGTTTTTTAAACTTTGCAAAAACCCAAAATAACAGCAGTGCACAAGCAATATTAATTGCGCTAAGTAAACAGTAAATAAAATCCCAAGTAATATAAGGTACGCCTATGACCAAATAGTCTGTAGGTAGAGCCAGCAATATGAAAATGAGATAGGTTAAAACGCCACTTGCTAAAAACTTTGAGATATTCTGTTTTGTTCGCTCAAGATTTAGACACCAGAATTTTTTTTCTAATTGATGTGGCAGAGGTATATTGGCATAACGATGGGTATGTAGAGTTACTAAATATTCTATTTCTTCTTTTGCTTTGAGTAATTCATGTACATTTCCCCTATTTGCCACTACTTGATTCCTGCCTCTCACACATTAACAAAATATAACATTATTTTTTAAGGCCTCTGGCGCTTTATTTTGCCATTTGTCCGTAATTCTCGTTACCATTTTCACACTTTATCGATTATCATTTGTTTTATTTCGAAGTTTGAACTGCCTTGGACTCTATTACCCTGCTCCAGCCAGATGACTGGCATGCACATTTACGTGATGGTTTAGCATTAAAACGTACTGTACCTGATTTGGCCAAACAATTTGCTCGTGCGATCTGTATGCCAAACCTTGTTCCACCTGTAAAAACTGTGGAAGAAGCATTGGCTTACCGTGAACGTATTCTTGCTCATGTTCCAGAGGGTCTTAACTTTGACCCACGTATGGTGCTTTATTTTACTGATTTCACCTCACCAGATGAAGTTCGTAAAATTAAAGAATCTGGACATGTAAATGCCATTAAACTTTACCCAGCAGGTGCGACCACCAACTCTGATAACGGTGTAAGTGACATTCGTAAAGTTTATGCAGTCATTGAGCAACTAGAAGAGCATCAAGTTCCGTTATTACTTCATGGTGAAGTGACTCATAACCACGTTGATATTTTTGACCGTGAAAAACGCTTCTTAGATGAAGTTTTATCACCGTTATTAAAACAGTTTCCAAAACTTAAAGTGGTACTTGAGCACATCACAACAAGCGATGCCGCACACTTTGTTTTAGAACAAGACCGCAATGTGGCTGCAACAATCACGCCTCAGCATTTATTATTTAATCGTAATGATATGTTGGTTGGTGGTATTAAACCGCATTTCTATTGCTTACCAATTTTAAAGCGTCAAACTCACCAGACCACTTTGCTTGAAGTTGCAACGAGCGGTAACCCTAAATTTTTCTTGGGTACAGATAGTGCTCCTCACTCGCAAAATGCAAAAGAAAATGCGTGTGGCTGTGCGGGCTGTTATAGTGCGCCTAATGCAATTGAACTTTATGCTCAAGCATTTGATCAAGTAGGTAAACTAGAACGTTTAGAAGGTTTTGCTAGCCACTTTGGCGCAGACTTCTACGGCCTACCACGTAATACTTCTACGATTACTTTGGTAAAAGAAGATAACCTCGTTCCAGAATCTTTTGATTATTTAGATGATCAAAAAATTATCCCGCTGCATGCCGGGAAAACGCTGCAATGGAGAAAAGTGTGACACAAGAAACCTCTGTCCCGGTCATTGGCCAACGTTTTCGTGGCTTCTTACCTGTTGTTGTTGACGTTGAAACGGCAGGTTTTAATGCCCAGACAGATGCATTGCTAGAAATTGCGTGCATTCCAATTGTGTATGATGCTCAGGGACAATTTGTCCCTGGTCCAGCATTTCATGCACATATTAACCCGTTTGAAGGGGCTAATCTCGATCGCCGTTCACTAGACTTTATTGGTATTGATCCATTCAATCCAATGCGTATCGCAATGGCTGAAGATGAGCGCACTGCATTACGCCGTATTTTTAAATCGGTGAATGAAGTCCGTAAACAGCAACATTGTACACATGCTGTCTTAGTGGGCCACAATGCGCATTTTGACCTTGGTTTTGTACAAGCAGCAATTGCGCGTACAAGCACAAAAAACCAAAACCCATTTCATAGTTTTTCAGTGATGGATACGGTTACTTTAAGTGCTGTTATGTTTGGACAAACCGTGCTTGCGAAAGCGTGTATTCAAGCTGGAATTGAGTTCGATGGCAAAGAAGCACACTCTGCTTTGTACGATACTCAGAAGACTGCTGAACTGTTTTGCTATATTTTGAACAAACTGTCACCTTACCTCCTTGACAGTTTGGTGGCGGCTTCTTAAGATACCGCCATCCTCAACGTCCCTATCGTCTAGAGGCCTAGGACATCGCCCTTTCACGGCGGTAACCGGGGTTCGAATCCCCGTAGGGACGCCATATTCACTTATACAAGAATATATCTACACTATCTATTATATTTAAATTTATTTAATATATATAACACATTATAATTTTTAGAAAGAACCTCAGACTTTTATTAGATATACCATAAGTCTTATCAGGATTAATAAACTAACAACAGTTAATATATTTAAGCTAACTTTGTATGAATTTAAATCTAATAAAAATTCTTATTGAAATGGCTAAATCAAATAGTAATAAAAATTAATTTTTTAGAATAAAAACTTTCTTCCCCTAGAATTCAATCTATTTTAAGATAAAGATCACATTTGCATTATTCTTTTTCATAAAAAAAGTGACTTAACTTATTAAATAATTTAAAATAAAATAGGATCAAGGTATGTGTGACCTCACACCATCTATAGTTCTTCTACTAATAGATGTAACTGATTTTCAGAAGATCTATTGATTTTCTAGATTTGGCAACAAATCTGATTCTCTTATAATTATAAGAGAATAATATTTACTTACTTATAAATATACCTTGATCTTCTAATAATTTAATAGGAACTGCCATGAGTAAAGCAGATAACGTTTGGTGGACTCGAAAAGCCAAAATAGAAAATGAAGCTCGACTCCTAAAATATGATTTTCACGGGCAAATTTTACTTCTTTGGTATTCTTTCTTTTCTGTTGCAATGTCTATTTTAACCTTGAATGAGAGTAGTTTTTTAAAAAGCATTATTCAAAATGGTGAAGTTGATGCTAAGTTACTTGTTGTATTCAGTGTATTATCTTTATTTGTTTCTACTTTTGTTATTAGCCAAAATTTTAAAGAGAGAGCAGCAAAAATTAAATTTTGTTATGAGCAGCTTAAAATTTTATATGTAAAATTAATAGATAATGAGAATATTAACGATATTGAAAAAAAATTATTTGAAGAGTATGAAAATATTTTAAAAAGTTGTGAAAATCATTTAGAAAAAGATTATATAACAGCAAAAGTAAATTTATTTTTATCAGTTAAAGATAAAAATAAAGTAAATCCACACCCTACCGGTTATGACTTCTTAAGATTTTACTGTAATAAAATTACATTTTTAGTTATAATTTTATTTATATATCTTTTTCCTATTTTAATTTTATTTTTTATTTAAAATATGTCCAATATTAAATTATTTCATACCTTTATTTCAAGAGATAATCTTGAAAAAACTTATTTTGATAAAATTTTCTATACTACAGCTATGGGTGTTGATAATATATCACCCTCTGCATTTAATAAAAAATATATTCAAGAAATAGAATTAATAAACAAAAAAGTTACAAATAATACTTATAAAATTTCAAAGTATAAATTAAAATTAATTAGCAAAGGGAAAAATAAAATACCACGAGACCTATATATACCTACGATTAGAGATCGGCTTCTTCTAAAAGTTATTAATGATTTTCTCTTAACCATCTATAGTGAAGATATAAATCAAAAACTTCCGCAAACTGTAGTTCGAGAAGTTAAAGAGCAACTTTCTTCTAAAAATTATGATACTTATTTAAAAATTGATATTCAGTCATTTTATCCCTCAATAAATAAAGAAATTTTAGTTAATATTATAAAAAGAAAAGTAAGAAGCAATACTTTTATAAGATTAATAAATCAAAGTTTAAACCCTAAAAATTTAAAAGATATTAACAGTATTGAGGGTGTCCCTCAAGGGCTATCTATTTCAAACACATTGGCACATATTTATTTAATAGATATTGACAAGCATTTTATATCTCAAAAACACTTAAGCTATTTTAGATTTGTTGATGACATTCTAATTTTCTGTAATGAACAAAATATAACTGAAATTAAAAAAGATTTACAAAACCTTTTTCACAAAAAGCGTTTAAATATCCATCCTTTACAACACCATGGAAGTAAGTCAAAAATAGGGAAAATATCTTATGATCCTTTTGAATATCTAGGTTATAAATTTATAGATAATAAAATTACTATTCGTGACTCTTCAATAAATAACTTAAGAAATGGCCTTGTTGAAATATTTACAGCCTATAAATATGCTAAAAACAAAAATATTGATTTCCTTAAATGGAAATTAAATTTAAAAATCAGTGGTTGTATACATGAAAAAAAGTCCAAGGGTTGGATTTTCTTCTATTCGCAAATCACGGATATTTCATTAATTTATGAACTAGATCATTTTGTTAAAATATTAATTTTAAAGTTTAATGTAGGTGAAATTTTAGGTGAAATTAAAAAGTTTTCGACTACTTTTTTTGAAGTAAATCATAATTTGAATAATACAAAATATATTCCAAATTTTGACAAAATTAATTTAGATAAAAAAATTAATATGCTTGAAAATTATTTCAATTTTTCTTGCAAAAATTTAACAGAAGAAGAAATAGATAATGAATTTCAAAAAAGGATTAGAAAGCAGATTAGTAAACTTCTAATAGACCTCCGAGATTTCTCTTGAATTAATTATACTTCTTAATTCTTGTTGTTTAATTTTTTGCCATTTGTATTTCCAAATAAAATACACTTATACATATATATCACCGATCCAGTATTTCCTTTACATAGATTTACAATATAATAATTCTTATTTTTATACTTATATTTATTATCAACAAGGTTTTAAATGGATCTTAAGCTTCGCCTCCTCTCCCTGAGCATCGCTCAACTCTGTTGTATCTCAAGTACTTTCGCAGAAACCAATAATTCCTCAACAACGCTCGCTACCATTAAGATTAAAGCCCAACAAGCTGCCGACCAAGCTTATAAAGTCGATAGTTCAAATAGCGCAACACGTAGTGAAGTCGCATTAAAAGATACGCCTCAATCCGTCAGTGTAGTAACTCAAAAAGTAATTGAAGATATTGGCGCAACACGTTTGATTGAAGCGCTTGATTTAGCTGGCGGTGTGACTCGTGCTAATAACTTTGGTGGTCAAGGGTTAACAGGCTTTAACCTTCGTGGTTTCACTAGCGGTGAATTTTATCGTAATGGATTCCCAATTAACCGTGGTTATCCAAATGCTCCAGATAGCAACACTATTGAACGTGTAGACGTTTTACGTGGACCCTCTTCTAGCTTATATGGTCGTGGTGACCCGGGTGGTACGTTTAACTTAATTTCTAAAACACCAAAGTCTGAACAACAAACCACTTTAGGTGCTCAGCTTAACAGTGAAGGTTTATATCGCACTACGGTAGACACAACAGGTACTATCCCGAATGCAGAAAATATCGGTTATCGCCTAAATGTGATTTCAGAAGGTGGTGATAGTTATCGTGATCATGTCGAGTCCAAACGATATGGAATTGCACCAGTCATCCAATGGCAAGCTTCTGACGCAACAAAAGTTACTTTTGAAGCGGATATATTACGAAATCAGCATCCACTTGATCGTGGCCAAACACGTTATGCAGGCCAGAAGTCTTTTAATAGTTCACCCGAAACCTATTTGTGGGAAACAGGTAAATACAACAACCGACTCTACAATGATAACAATATGACTCAATTACGAGTCGAGCACGACCTTGGGAATGACTGGAAGCTGAATGCTGGCGTGCAATATTTAAATGGCAAACTGCATGGCTATGCAGTAGAGGCAAATGGCATTCAAAATGACGGAGAAACATTAGGGCGAAATTACAACTATCGCGAATTAAAATGGCAAGATACCGATGCCCAAATTAACTTAACAGGTAATTTCCAGCTTTTAGGATTAGCACATACCTTAGTGACTGGGCTTGAATATGAAAATTATGATTACAAGTCATACATTATTCGATCAAGTGGTGATGTCGGTAGTTATCCTATTAATATTTATAATCCTGTTTTAGGCCAACCGCTACCTGAGCTTAATCGGGTTACGACACATGATCGTGAAAACTTAAAAACAACCGCCCTTTTTGTACAAGACCAAATCGATTTAAATGAGCGCTTAAGCGCGCTACTGGGTTTACGTTTTGAGCACTACGAACATGATTACAAAAACCTATTACCGAATACTGCAAATTGGGATACTAGTCACAATGCATTTATTCCACGTTTAGGTTTGGTTTTTAAAGCTCGTGATGACCTTTCAATCTATAGCAATGCTGCAAAATCTTTTAAACCAAACAATGGTGCTAGCCGTAATGGAGAAGGTTTTGACCCAGAAGAAGGCATGGCTTACGAGTTAGGCTTTAAATGGCAAGCACTCGACAATATGCTATCGGTTGACTCTGCTATTTTTTATGCAAAAAAAGAAAATGTCTTAACTCTAGATCCTGTAGATTCAGCCTATAAAGTTGCTGCTGGCGAAGTTCGTAGTCAAGGTATTGAGCTAAATATTGCTGGGCAAATTACTCCAGCTTGGAAAATTATTGGTGGATATGCCTATACAGATGCAGAAGTCAGCAAAGACAATACTTTGAAAAAAGGAACCACCTTAGCCAATATTCCAAAGAATAGTTTTAATCTTTTAAATATCTATGAGTTTCAGGATGGTCCTTTACAAGGTTTAGGTCTAGGAATTAATCAAAAATATATTGATAAGCGTGCAGGACAAACAGCAAATAGTACTTACACCATGAAAGGTTATGCGGTTACAGATTTGGTTTCTTACTATCAAGCGACACCAAAACTTCGTCTTACCTTAGATCTGAAAAATATTTTTGACAAAGTTTATGATGAAAGTGCTTTCAATTTATATGCTTATCCGGGTGAATCACGTACGGTTCAATTGGGTATGAGCTATACATTCTAAACCGAACTATAAAAAGATCTGATATACGCTAGTCTCTTCAAGGCGACAAACTTGTAGGTCAGATCTCGTTAGGGATATCAAACACTAAAAAGCCACTCCATTTTTAAGGCAGTGGCTTTTTATTAAGCTACTTTTATATAAAAAATATAATTTACTGATTTATAAATATTTTTATAATTAAATTATGTTCTATACTCAACATAGATCAAAACTATAATTTAGACATGACATGCAAATTCGATTATTTCACTTAAAAAATTCGCGCTCTCAACGCATCATTTGGTTTTTAGAAGAATTAGAACTCAACT
Organism: Acinetobacter sp. TG2027; assembly: GCF_000302435.1. Taxonomy (NCBI): domain Bacteria; kingdom Pseudomonadati; phylum Pseudomonadota; class Gammaproteobacteria; order Moraxellales; family Moraxellaceae; genus Acinetobacter; species Acinetobacter sp. TG2027. The sequence continues at coordinate 16,103 of NZ_AMJN01000048.1, forward strand.
ATGAGCTCACTATTAAAGATCATTCAGTTATAAGCAAAGATAAAAACTCACCTCATCAATTATCAAAACTTCCAACTATCGAAATTATTGAACAAGGAAAGACTTCAGTCTTAGCTGAAACCTCAGCAATCCTAGATTACCTATCTCATTTACACCCACAATTGGGACCGAATAGCCTATCAAGCCAACAACTCCAAAATTTTTATTATTGGAAAAATTATTGTGAGGCAACATTCATTCCTGATTTAGTACTCAAACAAATCTTTCACCAAATTGCACAACGTACACCTTTTCCGATCCGTTTCATTCCTAAACTTTTAAAATATGGATTCGATTAAGGCTATCTCAATCAATCACTACAACAACAAATGAGAATGATTGATGAACATTTAGAGCATCACTTATGGTTTGCCGGAGATCAGTTTACTACTGCTGATATTTTGATGTGGTTTCCATTACTAGGTTGCTCACCAAATTATAGACAGTTTAAACATATAAACCGTTATCTTGCCCAAATAGAAAACAGACCTGCCTTTAAAAATGCTTTAATTAAAGGCCGATGGTCTGCTTCTACATTTAAAGCTTACTGGACTAAGGCTTGGTAATTTATCTACGCAGACTTACGTGAATTAACTTGTCCTTGAATCACCGCTTTAATATTGCCTTTGGCATAATTTAAAAACACCACCAGTGGTGAAAGTTTTGGATTTGGCTTTTTACCTTTGCCAATGGTTTTAAATTGAGCTGCATACCAAATAATTTCCATAATTGCCATTTTATCGACAAAAGGTAAGCCCGTTTTAATCGGCTTTACGGCATAACGCACGTCTTGCCCTGCAATTAAACGTTCTGTTAAATCGGTTTCTACTGCGAATGGGCGAGCAATACCAATAAAGTCACATGCGCCACTTGTGAGTGCAGCATTCATGCCCTCTACAGTACGGAAGCCTCCTGTCACCATAAGCTTACACTTAACATGCTGGCGGATTTTTTCAGCAAAATCTAAAAAATATGCTTCACGAGCAATCGTACTTACTTTACGTTTGTCTGCCTTAGCTCCAGCCATTGCTGGTGCTTCGTAAGTGCCGCCTGAAATTTCAATTAAATCGATACCAGCTTCATCCACTACTTTAAACACTGAAATCACATCTTCTTCACTAATACCGCCACGCTGGAAGTCAGCCGAGTTAAGCTTCACTGAAATGATAAAATTATCTGAAGTCGCTTCACGTACCGCTTTATAAACCTCTAGTAAAAAACGACTACGATTTTCAACTGAACCGCCCCACTGATCTGTACGCTTATTGGTTAATGGCGATAAAAACTGACTAATTAAATAACCATGTGCGCCGTGTAATTGCACCCCTTCAAAACCTGCTTTTTCACAGATATGAGCTGCTGTCGCGAAACGTTTAATAATATCTAGAATTTCATCATGAGTAAGTTCACGTGGCGTTCCAAACATGGTTGCTAAAGCTGGGCTAAAAGGTACCGCTGATGGCGCTACAGTTTCTTTATTTAAGCCTTTTGGACACTGACGACCTGGGTGCGACAATTGAATCAACTGCACCATGCCATATTTTTTACCTAATGCCGCCCATTCTTTTAAGCGCTCTAGGTCACGTTCATTTTCGATAACAACAACACCTGGTTCATTTTTTGCGCCGGCATTTACCATGACATTACCAGTAATTGCACAGCCAAGCTCACCTTTTGCCCATGCACCATATAGACCCAAATGTAAGTCATTCGGTTGGCCTTCATAATTTGCAAGTGCTTCACTCATTGCACCTTTAATAATTCGGTTTTTAAAGGTGGTATTGCGAATTGTGATGGGTTGAGCAATCTGGTTCATGGTTAACCTCTGTTCTTTGAGTTTTAGAGCAATTACTCTAATTTAAATGAGTTATTGGGCATGTCAAGTCATAATCGATAACTGACAATAGCACATGTCAATTTTAAAGAATATAAAAATATGCAACTTTTTGCATAAAATAAAAATTTTAATTATTTTATTAAAAAACAATTAATTAAGGATCTTTATTTTAAAAAGATGCTCCAATCAACTGTCTGGTATATTCAGTCTGAGGCTTAGAAAATAGAAGTTCAGTTTCCTGATATTCAACAACTTTTGTATGATGTAATACCATCACTTTGTGGCAAAGTGCTTTTACTATATTGAGATCATGACTAATGAAAATATAACTTAACTGCTCAGTTTGTTGTAATTGTCTCAACAACTTGATCATGGCTTTTTGCGTGGTCCGATCTAAGGCAGAGGTAGGTTCATCCAAAATTAAAAGTTTCGGTTGCACCACCAAAGCTCTGGCTAAGGCGACACGTTGACGCTGTCCACCTGAAAGTTCATGAGGATAACGGTGTTGAAAATCTTCAGCCAATTCAACTTTTACCAATACAGATTCAACTTGCTGTTTGATCTCGTTATCAGCTACTGCTTTCACTTTCAATCCTTCAGCAATAATCTGCCCTACTGTCATACGCGGGTTTAAACTTCCAAATGGGTCTTGGAATACAAGTTGAAAATCTGATCTCATCAAACGCAAGGCTTTTGGCTGTAACTGATTTAAATCTTGACCTAAGAAAACAATCTGTCCTTTGCTCTGAATAAGCTGAACCAAAGCGAGGGCTAAAGATGACTTACCCGCACCACTTTCACCAACTACCCCAAGTGCTTCACCTTGAGCAAGGTCAAAACTCAAATCTTCTATTGCGGTGAAATATCCTTGAATGCGATTTAAAATTCCTTTTCTTATAGGAAACTGCACGCTGAGCTGTCGAACTGATAAAACATTCTGATGAGCGGGTCTAGACTCTACACTTCCAAAATCATGATCTAATAATTGTGCTGTATAACTAGTTTTAGGATTTACAAAGATTTGGCTCAGTTCACCTTGCTCCACCACACGCCCACTTTGCAATACAATAAGTTTCTCAGCATAGCGATGTACTAAATTGAGGTCATGGCTAATTAAAATAAGTGCCATCCCATATTTGCTTTGCAAAGATTTTAATAGCTCTAAAATCTGTATCTGTAAAACCACATCCAACGCAGTAGTAGGTTCATCAGCAATCAAAATTTTAGGCCGAAGTGCCAATGTCATCGCGATCATGACACGTTGTCTTTGCCCACCAGAAATCTCATGCGGATAACGGTTTAAAATTTGTTCTGGTTCAACAATTCCCACATCTTTTAACAGTTCAAATATTTGCTGCCGGACTTCAAGTTTTGAAAACCCAGATAAAAGAAGATTTTCCCCTATAATTTTTTCAACCCGATGGAGCGGATTTAAAGCACTAGCAGGTTCTTGAAAAATCATTGCGATTTGTCGACCACGTAAATTTGATTGAGCTCTTTCATCTAGCTCAAGCATATTTTGTGAACCAATCCAGACCTGACCCGTTATTTCTAATTTTTCTTGTAGCAAGCCCATTATTGCTAAGCAGCTCATCGATTTACCTGAACCACTTTCGCCCACAATAGCCAATGTTTCACCTTCACTTAAGTAAAAACTTAGATCTTCTAATAAAACGTTTTTGTCTTTAGTTTGAACCGAAAGTTGCTCTACTTTTAATAATGCTAAAGCGGAATTTAAATTATTTTCTTGGGTCAAAAGCATCACGAGCCGCCTCCCCAATATAAATTAAAAGTGAAAGAACAATCGCCAGACTAAGAAAGCCTGAAATTGCTAGCCATGGCGCATCTAAATTATTTTTACCTTGTAGTAATAATTCACCTAAAGAGGCCGCATCTGGCGGTAGACCATATCCTAAAAAATCAAGAGCAGTTAAAGCGCTAATGTTAGTTGTTAAAATAAAAGGTAACTGAGACAAACTCGAACTGATCGCATTTGGCAAAATATGCCTAAAAATAATCGCGTGTTCAGTCACTCCCAAAACTTGGGCTGCACGAACGTAATCAAACTGGCGAGCTTTTAAAAACTCTGCCCTAACAACGCCCACCAAAACAGTCCAGCCGAAAAACAACATAATGAAAAATAGCCAATATACATTTGGAACAAACATACTGACTAAAATCATGACCATAAAAAGCATGGGCAAGCCATTCCAGACTTCAACTAAACGTTGCCCCAATAAATCGACCCAGCCACCATAGTAACCTTGAATAGCGCCTACCGTAATTCCAAATAAAGCAGAACAAAATGTTAAGGCCAAGCCAAAAAGCAACGATACTCTTAAGCCATAAAGAATACGCGCAAGAACATCCCTTCCTTGATCATCTGTTCCCAACCAGTTTTGCTTGGAAGGTGGTGATGGCACAGGAACTGCCAAATCTAAATTGGGAGTTTGATATGAAAATTGAATGAGGGGCCAAACTGCCCATCCTTTAGCTTCAATAAGCGCTTGTACGGCGGGGTCTTTATAGTCAGCTTCTGTTTCAAACACCCCACCAAACGCAGTTTCAGGATAAGTTTTTAACACTGGTAAATAGTAAGAATCTTCATACTTCACTAAAAGCGGTTTATCGTTAGCAATTAACTCCGCGGCTAATGACAAAACTAAAACCAGACTAAATAAAATAAAGCTTGCCCAGCCCAATTTATGCTGTCTAAAACGCTGTAATCGTGTCCGCACAATTAAAGACATTATTTGCCTCCTTGTGCGTCAAAGTGAATTCGTGGATCAATCCATTGGTACAACACATCACAAATGAGACGTAAAATTAGGCTAAATAAAGTAAAGAAAAATAAAACACCAAAAATAACAGGATAATCACGCTGAACAATGGCTTCAAAGCCCAACAAACCCACCCCATCTAGATGAAAGATAATTTCTACGAACAGGTTACCTACAAAGAAAATACCTGCTAACGCTTCTGGCAATCCTGCGAGCACAACTAAAATGGCATTACGAAAGACATGCTTATATAAGACCTGTTGGCTGTCCAACCCTTTTGCATAGGCTGCCAAAACGTAGGGCTTATTGAGTTCTTCTAAAAATGAGTATTTAGTTAAATAGGTTAAACTGGCAAAACCGCCTAATACCATCGTAATGAGTGGCAGAGTCATATGCCATAAATAATCGCTAACTTTGCCCCAGAGACTGAGTTGATGAAAGTTATCTGAGACTAAGTTTTGTAGTGGAAACCATTGAAAATAAGACCCACCTGCAAAAAAAACAACTAACAAAATGGCAAATACAAAACTTGGTACAGCATACCCCACCACAAGCACTAAAGAAGTGGACCGATCAAACCAAGAGCCCTGCTGCTTTGCCTTTTTAATTCCCAGAGGAATAGAAATGAGATAAATGAGAAAAGTACTCACCAGCCCAAGTGAAATGGAAACAGGCATTTTTTCCCATAACAATTGCACGACAGATTTATCTTTAAAGAAACTTTGTCCAAAATCTAAAGTTAAATAGCCCTTTAACATTAGAAAAAAACGTTCAGGAGCAGAACGATCAAAGCCGTACTGAGCCTTAATTTGCTCAACCATTTCAGGGCTTAACCCCTGCGCACCTTGATAATAAGTTTCTGCACTCAATGCACGACCAATTCCCAAATCGCTTTGTGCCTGATGTATTGCTTGCTCAACTGGCCCACCCGGTGCAATTTGCACAACCACAAAGTTAATCAATAGAATGACAAACAATGTGGGAATCATTAAAAGAAGTCGCTTGAGAATATATGAACCCATATGACAGGATTTCCTTTATGGCAGGTGCTTTTTATTGTTGATGTAAATATTTGGCAACTTTTTTGGCTTTGTTTGCATCACTCCACCAATATTCTATCCCAGAAGAAAGTGCTGGTTTAACTTTAGGTTGTTGATACATATTCCAATAAGCATACCAGTTTTCACCTTTACCATAGGTCGGGATTTGATAATAACCAGCTCTAAGCAATCGATCGAGAATGCGAGTATAAATAAGCTGTTGTTCACGGCTTTTACTCGCAACGAGTTTTGCAATCACTTGATCAATTACTGGATTACGAATTCCCGCATAATTGTAATTTCCATCCTGAGCTGCAGCTACACTCCCCCAGAACTGAGTTTGTTCATTTCCCGGATTGAGAGATTGCGGCAAATTCATTGTGGTCATATCAAAATCGTAACGGCGAGTTCGTTCTAAATATTGCGGAGCATCAACCTGACGTAAATTAACAGCAATGCCTAATTTTTTTAAGTTACGAATAAAAGGTAGAAGTGTTCGTTGTTTACCATCTTGCTGAATTAAAAACTCAAGCTGAACTTTCTTTTCCTCAAGTGTAAATAGCTGCCCTTCTTTAATTTTATAGCCAGCTTGTATAAGCAATTGGCGCGCAGTTAATAAATTCTGACGGTTAAATCCACTCGCATCTGACACTGGGTATTTCCAGTTTGCTAAAACACCTTGTTGCATAAGTGGAGATAACTTAAGCAATAACGGTTTTAACAACTCTAATTCAGTTTTTGAAGGTCGACCTGTTGCTGCTAATTCACTATTTTCAAAATAACTTTGTAGGCGCTGATATTGTCCATAAAACAAAGCTTTATTCTGCCATTCAAAGTCATAAGCATAGGTTAAAGCTTGTCTAAAACGAATATCATTTAAAGGTTTTCGTCGTGTATTAAAAACATAGCTTTCAGTGGCAATAGGATTATGGTGACGAAACTTATATTGAGTAACCAACCCTGCTTTTACGGCTGGAAACCGGTAATCAGTTACCCATTTTTTAGGATTAGTTTCTTCATGCAAAGTGTATTGCCCAGATTTAAATCCTTCAAAAGCAATATCCCAATTTCGATAATAAACATATCTCAAGCGGTCAAAGTTATAACGCCCTTTGTTAATAGGCAAATCTTTTGCCCAATAATTCGGGTTTCGTTTATAACTGATGCTTCTGCCCGGATCAATTCGTTCAACCACGTAAGGTCCCGAACCAACAATCGGTTGTAAGGTAATTCGGCTAAAATCTCTTTTTTGCCAATCTACTTTTGAATAAATGGGTAAGGTTGCCAAAATGAATGGCATTTTAGGGTTATGTATAGACTTAAAACTAAACTTTACTTGATGGGCGTTTATTATTTCTGTTTTTGCTAAATCAGCAAGGTACATTTGCAAACCTAAATTAGATTTAGTCTGATAGGCATCAAAACTAAATTTAACATCCGCCGCAGTGACCGGCTGTCCATTACTAAAACGCGCTTTAGGGTTTAAATAGAAAGTCACTGATTGCGTTTTTTCTGGGTCATAACTCACTTTCTGAGCCAAAAGCGGATATAAAACTCCAACCTCATCAAGTGATTGAGTCATTAAGGTATCAAAAAGATAATTAACGCCTTCTGTAGCATTCCCTTTCCCATTCATACTATTGAGGTTATCAAAAGTTCCTTGAGCTGCCTGACTTAATAGGCCACCTTTAGGTGCATTAGGGTTTGCATATGGCATAGCCATCATTTCTAAATATTTAGGCTTAGAATGAATCGCTATATATGAATTGGTTTGTTGTGCAGAAAAAACACTATGGGAAATGACACTGAGCCCGACTAGCAGGCTCAGTTGAAAATTTAATTTATGCATAAGTGGCTAATTATTTTACAAATTAGGCACTTTAATCACATCACCAATGCGAAGCTGAGTAGAAGGTGTCAAATTATTCAGCTCAGCCAAGAAATTGGTTTCTAAACCATATTTACTCGCAAGACCGATTAAAGTATCACCACGCTTCACTTTGTATTCCACGACAGTTTTTGGAATCACAATATTCTGACCGCGCTGTAAGTTAGCATTTGCTTTTAATGCATTCATTTCAGCCAGTTCACGCACTGAAATACCAGCACGGCTCGCGATACTATTTAAAGACTCACCAGATTTAACCGTATATCTTTCAGTATTTTTACCAGCGGCAACCGTTTTAGTTGAAGACTTAGTATCTGCTTTAGCTGTTTCAACTGTAGGCACATCACCCGTTAGCTTTAAACGCTGCCCCACACGAACGCTACTGTTGCGTGAAAGACCATTTAGTGAAGCCAGGTAGTCCAGCTGTAAGTGGTAGCGATTAGCGATATTACCTAAGCTATCACCCGATTTAACTGTATAAGTTTCTGGTGTTTCTTCTTTAGTATTTTTAGAAGATTTAGTTGGCACTTCTTCAACCGTACCTGTTAGTTTTAAGCGTTGACCAGCACGCAAACCAGCAGTACGAGACAAACCGTTTAGGTCAGCCAAATAGCTTGTTTGCAAATTATATTTACTCGCAATAGCATTTAAACTATCGCCAGACTGTACAACGTATTGTTCAGGAACACTTAAGCCTGCCGGTACTTTTAAAGTTTGACCAAGCTGCACATGGCTATTTGCTTTTAAGTTATTTAACTCGGCTAACTCAGCTAGGCTAATTTTTGATTTAGTTGCAATACTCGATAAAGTATCACCACGTTGTACTTTATAGCCTTCTGTTTTATAAGAAACACTTGCTGATGCTTTCTCAGATTTACTAGAAGCCTTAGTTTCAGCAACTTCATCTACAGAAATATCTTGTGTAGGCACATTAATTTTTTGGCCTACCATTAAGTTACTGCCCGCAGTTAATCCCGGTGTTAATTCAGCAAGTTCCTGATTAGAGAGCGCATAACGATCTGCAATCAATTTAAGGTATTCACCGCGCTTCACAGTATAGCTCTTAGTTGCTATACGTTTTGCACTTGCCTGAACAGCTTTCGGTTCTGCTTTAGCACTTGAGCGACTATTTTTTGGTTCTTTTAACTGTAGTTTTTGCCCAACGAATAAGCCATCAGTCACTGATAAATCGTTATATTCAGCCAATTGTCTTACTGACAAATTAAACTGGTTAGCCACGCCGCTTAAACTATCGTTAGCCTGAACGACATATACATCTGGTTTAGCTGTGCTTTTTGAAGTCGTTTGAGTTTCTTGTGGCTTAGCATCATAAAGGTAAAGCGTTGAACCAACATATAACGTCTTTTCAGGATCAATCTGGTTCCACTTAGCAACATCGCGCCAGTTTACGCCGTTTTTCATCGCAATAACGGCTAAAGTATCACCCGGTAAAACTGTATAGGTACTACGTTTGCCTTTAGGCTGCACAACCACTACATCTGTGTCAGTTTTAATGTAAGGCTTGTCTTTATTACGCTGCCCATCTTCAGAATTAGCTACAGTCACGTCTTCAGCTAAAGTTTTTGGATATGCAAAACCTTTACTTACTTCTTTACCTTGTTGCTCTGCAACTGACTGACTTGTTTGAATCGCAGTTAACTTAATTTTGCCATCATAAGGATCAACAATTTCTGTTCCTTGTGGTGCAATAGCTTTCAACTCGGCAACTACTTGATCTTTTTCAGCCTGCGTTGGTTGTGGCTCTAAAGCTTGTTGAACTGTTTCTTTCTCACCTTCAGCTCGAACTGCCGCTAAAATCTTTTCACGTTCTGCAGCCGAGATTGGTGGCTCTGTCTTCACTTGCTTAATATTTGCCGCAGGTGTCACAGCAACAGGAATACGTGGAGCACTTGGTACATCAGCCGAAGCTGCAAACGCGGCTAAAGCATCAGACCCACGAGGAGTTGAAGTTTTTACCGTGGTAGAGCTACTCGTTGTTTTAGTAGGTGTTGACGGTTTAACTGGTTGAACCTGATTTGCAGGCGTGGTTTTAATTGTCACAGATGTTGAAGCACTTACATCCGGCTTGGATGGTGAAGTCACATTTGCCCACCAACCTGAACCACCGCCAGACTTCATACCTTTTAATTTATTATCAATTGAAGGACTTAAATCTGCTGGAATCAAGATACGCATTGGACTTGCAGGGTCTACCATTTCACCACGATATCCCGGGTTTAATGCATAGAGTTCCGAACGACTTAATCCAGCTACAGAAGCAATTTCATTTAAAGATAAAGGTGCAGATAAAGTCACTTCACGGAAATGGGGTCTATTTGCAATTGGTGGTAAAGAAATACCGTAAGCTTTTGGATTTTTAATAATTTGGGCAACAGCCAAGAAACGAGGAACATAGTTCATGGTTTCTTGAGGTAATTTTAAAGACCAATAATCAGTTGGTAAACCTGCTGCCTGATTTCGGTTAATTGCTTGTTGAATACGTCCCGGTCCAGCATTATAGGCTGCTAAAGCAAGCTCCCAAGAACCGAATTGATTATATAAGCTTCCTAAAAACTCATAGGCAGCACGAGTCGACTCAACAACATCTCGACGGCCATCATACATGCCTGTTTGCTTTAAGCCATAAATACGGCCAGTACTCGGAATAAACTGCCATAAACCTGCTGCTGCAGCACTACTTGTTGCAGCTGGGTCATATGAACTTTCAATTACAGGTAAGAGTGCAAGTTCTGTCGGCAAACCACGGCGTTCAGCTTCTTTAACTGTATGGTACAAATAACGACTTGCGCGGGCACTTAAACGATCAAGATAAGGCTGACGAGAAATAAACCAACTACGCTGAGCTTCAATACGTGAATCCCAATGGTTCAAATCCATTTTGAAACCAACAGACATACGTTTCCAGACATCACCGTGCTTTAAAATAAGCAGACGGTCACCCTCTACAGCACGCATATCAGTTGCTGAAAGTAAGTCTTCCAATGAATCAAGACTACTCGCATCTAAATAACCTGCACCACTGACCTGTTTCGATTTTGAGGTTTTTGCAGATTGCGGAGTCGATGAACAGCCTGTTGTAATACCCAACGCAGCTAACGCAGAGCTAAGTACGGTAATTTTAAACAATGATGCTGCAGATGGCTGCCACACAAATGTGGTTGGTTTATACATAAAAACTTCCAAACAACTCGCGTAATATTTTTTTGGGGTCTGCCCACAAACCCTAGGTCTTCGATGCCATTGTAGTAAAGCATGCAAGATAGACAAGGCAATAATTTAATGTCATTTGCATGGAAATGTTACAAGAAATTAAAAAAACCTTGCTTTGATACGATGGAACCGAACTTTTTGCGTATACAATACACCATATTCAGTTCTTTTTCTTTTAGTTTAGGTTTCGATTAATGTCTCAAACAATCACACTGTATGTTGATGGTGCATGTCGTGGCAATCCGGGTTTAGGTGGTTGGGGCGCATATGTCATTACCGAGCAGGGTGAACATAAATTATTTGGCGGTGAGCCTGATACGACCAATAACCGTATGGAACTCACTGCTGCCATTGAAGGTGTTTCATTTTGCCCAACCGATGCACATTTGATTATCTGGACAGATTCAAATTATGTGAAGCAAGGTATTACCGAGTGGATTCATGGCTGGAAAAAGAAAAACTGGAAAGATGTAAAAAATCCTGACCTTTGGCAGAAATTAGATGCTGTCTGTGCAGGTAGAAATATTGAGTGGAACTGGATTAAAGGCCACGCAGGACACCCTGGCAATGAAATGGCAGACCAGCTTGCTAATTTAGGTGCAGACAAAACTGCGAAAGAACTCAAGCAACCACAGTCTGCCACTGTATCGCAAGATATAAAAAAGCCTGAACAGGACTGGCTGCTAGATGACCCTTTCGGGTTTGATCTGGCTGACGCAACAGAAGAAGAAAATATTCATCTTGAAGCATCTGAAGAAGTTGAAATGCTTGAAGTAACCGAAGAAATTATTGAAGTTGAAACTGCCGAACAAGAAAGTAAGCAGCCAACCAATAACATTCATCCTCAAATCGTTGTGACCGAAGCCAAATTAAAATTACAAGGTCCTCGACAACTGATTCTCGATACGGAAACTACTGGTTTTTATTTCCAAGATGGCGACCGCATTATTGAGGTGGGCGCGATTGAGATGATTAACCGTAAGCTTACGGGTAGCTCGATTCATATTTATATTAACCCACAAAAACCAGTGGGAGACTCAGAAAACATCCACGGGATCAGTGATGATTTCTTAAAAGATAAACCGCTCTATGTGGACATTGCTGACACCTTATTTGACTATCTCAAAGGTGCAGAGATTATTGCCCATAACGCGACCTTCGATATGAACTTCCTTGATATGGAGTTTAAACGCGTAGGGCTTCCTGCACTTTCTGAAGTATGTGAGGTAACGGATACTTTAGCTTTAGCGAAAAACAAACATCCGGGACAAAAGAACTCCCTTGATGCGCTTGTAAGACGTTATGAAATTCCAGCACGTGACCGTACTTTCCACGGCGCGTTACTCGATGCTGAAATTCTTGCTGATGTCTACTTGGCAATGACTGGTGGTCAGGTTTCTTTTGATATAGATGCCTTATCTCAGAGTGAAAATAGCCAGCAAACAACCAATAGAAGCAGAGTTCAAATTGACCTTCCTGTAATTTACCCTTCAGATGAAGAGTTAAATATACATGAGACTTGGGTCAAAGAATATGAGGAAAAACACGGAGAACCTTGCCTTTTTGCAAAATAAATTTTTGATTCTTTAGTGTTTTTAGCTTTTCCCCTTTGTAAGTTAAGTTATATTAGTCGCATAGATTTTTAGCTCAAAGTATTGAGCACTACGAATATAACAATTGATTTTTTTGCAAAGGGGAACGTTTATGTCTGAGCATACGTCGATTCATTTCGATCCAACAGCTTTACTCATCATTAAACATGAAATTGATCGTTCAATAAAACTGGTTGAAGGTGCAGTAAGTACCTTAATTGAAGAACAGGCTCTCCCTTTTGGTATTGATGATGCATTAGAACAATTTAAACAATGTACTCAAGTTCTACGCTTAATTGATGTTCCTTATCTTGCAAAAATCACTCAATATTCAACTGAGTTGATGCAAAAAATTATTGCGAATCCAACCCAAATTAATACGGATGATGTGGTTGCCCTAAGCGAAGGCACGACCATGGTAAAGCGCTATATTGAATTTATCTGTTTGCGTGAAATACAAGTTCCACAATTTCTTCTTACGACCTTAAATAATTTAGAATTGGCTTTAAATAAGCCTCTAACTACATCGGGACAAGCTATTGTTCCTTTACTTGCAAATACTTCGCTTGAACTGCCCTTGCCTGAAATATTAATTAGTGAAAAAACTCAGTTCATCCATCAACTATACAAACTATCTCTACACCAATTTTTAAAAAAGACAGCCTCAGCTCAGAATTTTCAAGCCTTTAAACTTATTGCAACCTATTTGGTCAGCATGGCGAATACTCAGCCAAGCCAAAAATATTGGCAGCTCGTCAATTACGCTTTTAACCATATTGATGACCTACTTTTAAATGATTCACGCCTACGTGTACTGATTAATATTGAAAATCATATTGCTCTATTTTTGACAACACCCGAAAGTTTTGAACCTAATTCAGCGGCATTCGCAGATATTTTAAGTATTGTCATCGCTCAAGAAGATGAGATTGCTCACTATATTCGTAATCAACTTCATATTGGTGATGAAACACCGACTGATACTCAATTACTCGTTTTAAGTCGCCATCTTTTTGGTCCGGACTTTGACACGATGTACACAGTCAGCCAATTAATCTTGGATGAAATGAATAAGGTGCGGAACGATATTGAATACAACTATCAAAATATGTCGCCTGAAAAAGCACAACAACTACAAGCGAGCCTTTTACAACTGGCATATACCTTTAAACTTCTAAACCTTGATGAAGCCGCATCTGCTCTTTCTCAACAAGCCAGCAGTTTAAGTCAACTTAACATTTTAAGTGACGAAAACTATGCTCAGCAGCTGATGAACAGTATTTTATCTGCCATGAACTCAATTGGTATTTTAGTACGCAATTACACATCAAATCGTCTACAACTTAGCGTGAATAATACGGCTATTTCTTTAGATCGTCTTGATGAAGCTCATCAAGCTTTGCTTACCGAGACAAAAAATTTAATTGATTTTATCTGTCAGAGTCTTACGTTGTATGCCAATGACCAAACACAAAATATTGAAGCCATTGCAGGTTCATTAAAAGAGTTAGCAGGTGCAGCCGAATTTTTAGGAAGCACGACTCAACAACATGCTTTACTCCAAACTGCCCAATTTGTTCAAGAGCAACTTGAACAAAGCCAGCCTTTTAATACAGACCAAATTCACTGTATTTTTAACGTATTGGCAGGCATTGACATGTTAGTTGACAATTTAAAAAATAAACAACCTGTTCTACAATCCATGTTTAATGTAGCATTGTCGAGTAGTCAACAACTTCAAAAAAAGGCAGCTTAATGTCTGAATTATCACTTGCTTATATTTTCCATCATCAACAATTACTGGTTGACCAGAATTTCCAACTACCCAAAGTCGAAAAGTTAGCAAGTGATTTACTTTTCACTCATGATGAGCAAGTCATTGCACGTGACTTGCTTGCTGAGGAACCTATCCCCGAAGGCTTACAGCTTGTTCCAATTCGCCAGCTTATTACCAGCTGGTCGAAAGAACAGTTTTTGCAAGCAAGCCGTGCTGTTCAATTACTTGAATGGCGACGAAACCATAAGTTTTGTAGCCACTGTGGACATCCAACAGAAGTTCACCCAACCGAATATGCAATGGTATGCCCTTCTTGTCGCTACCACCAATATCCTCGTGTAAACCCTTGCATTATTACCGTCATTACTCGTGGTGATGATGAAATTTTGCTGGCTAAGTCAGTTCATAACAAAACCAATATGTATGGTTTGATTGCAGGTTTTGTTGAGGTGGGCGAAACACTTGAAGAAGCAGTACAACGTGAAGCCTTTGAAGAAGTAGGTTTAAAACTCAAAAATATTCAATATATGTCCAGCCAGCCTTGGCCATTCCCAAGTAATCTTATGGTGGCATTTCGGGCAGAATATGAGTCGGGTGAAATTAAGCTTCAAGAAGAAGAAATTGCAGATGCCCAATTCTTCAAAATTGATCAATTACCTGAGATTCCGTTTAAAGGAAGTATTGCTCATTCAATGATTATGCAGATTACCCAAGCTGGGTAATCTGCCGTGTTTTAAACGAGACTCTCGTTTAAAACACTTCTTCGAGAAAATGTAAGATCGTTCTTTTCGTTCTGAAATAGTGGCTAATAAAGCTAGAAAGACTAGCCAAAATTGTAATATGTCCAGTTTTAGGAATCACAGCGATATGACTGTGATTTCCACTCTGTCTTAAAGCCCGATCCAAATCCAACGTATTCTCTTTGCCAACAAGCTGATCATTTTCAGCCATGAGTAAGTAATGTTTAATACTATTTTGATTGACGAAATAGTATGGCATCACTTCTTGATAAGAAATACTTTGATCAAAAGCATCTTCAGCTAGTGGGTCCCCCTTATAATCAAAATGATAAGGTCCAGCTAAACCGAAAATCGCCTTAATATTTCCTAAACATTGAATAGGATTTGGCGTTGGGTGATAAACAGCAGACATTACATTAAATGCCCCTGCTGAATGCCCCATAAGCACAACATTTTCTGTAGAAATTTCTAGTTTTTCTTGGTTTTGATGTAAATAATTCAGTGCCTGTGTCAGGTCATCAACAAAACTCGGAAAAATATTTTTAGGAGCTAATTGATAGTTGATAACTGCAACGTCATAGCCTTCTTTAGCAAACGTCTCACCAATAAAAAGATAATCTCGCTTATTACCATGTTGCCAAGCACCACCATGTACAAAAACAATAAGAGGCTGATGTGCTAGTTTTTTAACAGATCGGTAAATATCCAAACGGTGACGCGGCTTTAGACCATAACGTACATTTGCGACCTGTTCAAAACCATCTTTTGGCGTAAAACGGTTTAAAGCAAAACTCCCCAAATCATAAAGGCGGAACTCTTTATAGAGAGTTCGCGCCTGTTCAATTTTACTTTGTAGTTGTTCAATCAGATTCATAAATTACTGTGCATTCGAAGCTGGATCTGTTTGGTCAGGATCAATTGCAACAGGAGTTTGAACTGTTGGTTGAGCAATGACGTTATTAATAATTGGTGTAGTCGTTGCACTAGCAGTACTCGCCGCTGGCGCAGGTGCTAAATCAACGTTATCAATGAGTGTCACAATTTTGGTTACGTTACCAACATTTTGAAGCACATTATTTAAATCATTAATTTCAGCAGTATTTAAACGTCCCATGACATAAAGTACGCCGTCTTCGGTGTGTACGAGAACCTTACTGTCCGACACAACTGGCGCTTTCATTAATAGAGCACGTGTATTGGCTGTTACACCCGCATCTTGCATAATCGTGTTATAGCTGACCTTATTCCCCACGGTAATGTAGTTATGTACAGCTTTCACATCGCTCATGGCTTTAAGATTGTCTTCTGCCAATTGTTTCAAGTATGGGTCTGGCACTTGTCCTGTTAATAAAACAGTACTATGGAAACTTTCGATATTAATACGTGATTGTTTAAAACGCTGATCAAGCTTATAGAGGTTAATATTCGCTGTACGTTTAATTGAAGAATCAATGAATACCTGACCTAAGCTACGTACACCACTATCTGTTCCGACTGGAGCTGTACCTGTTCCACCAGAAATAAAACTTGCGCAACCTGACAAACTTGCGACACAAAGCGCTGTTACAGCAATACGTTTCAACACTCCACCAGACTCCTATCAATCTCTTCTTGGCTTGATCATAAAACATCGGTTTTAATTTGCTCAAAAGAGTAATGAACTCTTAATCCAAAGTAAATGCATTTTCGATCCATTGCAGATCATAATGGAAATTTGAAAAGTCTTGCTGTACTGTTTTTGCAATTTTCTGTGGAAAATCAAAACAAATCACATCAAAACGACAATAAAAATCCTGATAAGATGGGTAGCGCTGTAAAAAAAGCATCGCGGTTTTAATAATTTTCTTCTGCTTTGCTCTTGTCACCATTTCGCAAGCCTGTCCATAATTTCCTATAGTACGCGCCTTTACCTCAACAAAAACCAGCTCTTGCCCTCTTTTAACAATCAAATCCACCTCACCACGGTGTGAATAGTAATTACTGGTTACCCATACATAGTTTTGCTTTTGTAACAGGTTTAAAGCCGTTTGCTCTGCCCATTTACCCAACTGCTGCGCTAATAGCATTCTTATCTTCCCCAAATTAAAAGTAGCAATACATATTTTGATGCTTAAATTATTTCGTTAAATCCACCCGTACTTTCTGATCTAAATTGAACAAATGAAAATCAGATCATTTTGGAAAAGCAAAGGTTGGCAGACATTGTTCACGCCCAAATCATAATTTCGGGTAAACTACCCCATTAAAATTGTTTATCTGTACGGAGTAAAACCAAATGAGTGCTCAGTTATTCGTTGTAGCCACCCCAATCGGGCACTTAGATGATATGACTTTCCGTGCAATTGATATTTTAAAATCAGTTTCTATTGTAGCTGCCGAAGATACGCGTCAATCAGCACAATTATTTAAGCACTATAATATATCGACTCAACTAACTGCATGTCATGATCACAATGAAAGTAATAAAATTGAGCAGTTAGTTCAAAAATTACTTGCAGGCGATGATATTGCTTTAATTAGTGATGCGGGTACACCGCTTATTAGTGACCCCGGTTTTAAGTTAGTTCGAGCTGCTCAAGAACATGGCATTAAAGTTGTTCCTGTGCCTGGCGCATGTGCTGCAATTGCCGCTCTAAGTGCAGTAGGTCTACCGAGCGATCGTTTTAGTTTTGAAGGATTTTTGCCATCAAAAGCTTCTCAACGTATTTCTCAATTAGAAAAACTCAAAAATGAAACTCAGACCTTAATTTTCTATGAAGCACCACACCGTATTTTAGAATGTGTAAAAAATATGGCTGAGGTATTTGGTGAAAACCGTCCTGTAGGTTTCGCACGTGAAATTACCAAAACCTTTGAAACCATCAAAAAAATGACTTTAAAAGATTTGGTCAGTTTTATAGAAAATGATCACAACCAAGAAAAAGGCGAAATTGTTCTTGTAGTTGGCGGTGCGCCAGAAAAAACAGATCTGGAACAAGAAAAACTAGATGAACTTTTAAAGCGCTTACTTCAAGATTTATCTGTTAAAGCGGCATCTCAACTGGCTGCTGATTTAACAGGAGTTAAGAAAAAAGTCGCTTATCAACGTGCGCTTGAGTTAACACAATCTTAATCTTTTAATTAAGCACAGTGATGAATAATAAATATTCTACATCATCACTGTGCATGAATTTTGCATAATAATATTAAAGATAAAAATAAGAGTATTTACATGAATGTACAGTTTGGAAAACTTGGGCCGCATGAAGAGTGTGAACTAGAATTACTACTTTCAGGCGAGAAACCTATCGCTTTGTTTTATGATCTATTACCTACCGAGTTTTTAGAGCATCTCGAGCAAGGTACTTTATCTATGCTGAGTAAAGATATTGAAACCTCTTTACCTTTACCATTTTCAATTATGCTGATCTATAAAAATGCTCCTTTAGCAGATTTAAATGAACTTGTGTTATGTATTGAAAAATCACTAAAGGAGACTCAACTCGAAGATCGCTTAGAACTTGACCGTAGAATCGGACAACTTTTAGGTTACTCAACACAAGATATAGAGTTTTATATTCAGCATGTTTCAAATTTTTATGCCCGCTCACGGACTTAAATTTATCTCAATATCTTTTTTGCTGACTGAACAATTGTTTCAGTTAATACATCAAGTTGCTGTGACTGTCTTTTCCAGTGGTGCCAATATAAAGGAACATCAAGTTCGGCTTCAGGCATAATATCAACAAGTGTTCCATTTCCGAGTAGTGGCTGAACCTGCAACTCAGGCACCATGCCATAGCCTAAACCTAATTGAATTGCTTTGACGAAAGCATCTGTTGCTGGAATAAAACTATAAGGATAACTTTGCATCGGTAAACCGTATCCTTTTAATAGAACCTCTGAATGCATTAAATCTTTATGATTAAAAATAACTGCTGGTGCTTTTCTTAATGCGTCTCTATTCAGTCCAGCACTGAACCATTTATTTACAAATTCAGCAGAGGCCAACATTTTATAACGCATTTTTCCTAGTGGTTGAGCTAAACAACCTGACATGACCTGCTCTTCTGCCGAAATACAGGCATTGACTTGTCCTGTTTCCAATAAAGTGTGCGTGTGAGATTGATCATCAATTTTTAGTTCTAATACTATTTTTTCTTTAAAAAGCGTTTGCTGAATATTTGGTAAAAGCCAAGTAGCTAATGAATCTGCATTTGAAGCTAGAGCAATTTTATAAAATTCAGATTCTGATGATTTCCCCATTAAACCTTGTAATAAATTTTGCTCCATTAACCTCGTATGACGTAAATGTTGCAATAAAGTTTGCCCCGCTTGAGTGAGCACACAAGGGCGCCCCCGTATAATTAGAATTTGTCCTAAATACTTTTCTAAAGCCTGTACGCGTAAGGACACTGCCGAGGGTGTAATATATAAATGCTCCCCTGCCGCATCAAAACTTCCCAATTCTGCGACTGCAAGAAAGGCTTCACATTGTTTGCTATCTAACATATCAAACCTAAATTTTTTTTAGCCAAACCTAAATATTCTTAATTTTACTTATTTTTTAATAAAAAGTCAGATAATTCCCACATCTGATTTTTTCACCTTATTGTTATGTTCTCTCTTAGTATATTTTTTAAAGGTTTCGGTATTGGCAGTGGGCTTATCGTAGCAATTGGAGCTCAAAATGCTTTTGTCCTAAAACAAGGACTTAAACAGCAATATGTATTTTGGTTGTGTTTAATCTGCGCTCTGTCCGACTCAATTTTAATTGCCTGTGGTGTATTAGGTTTTGCCGAAATCATGACGGCATCACCTATCTTAATTACCGTAGCTAAATATTTAGGGGCAACATTTTTATTAGTTTACGGTGCTAAAGCATTTTATGCTGCATTTAAGACTACCCAAAGTATGGACCTTGATAGCAGTCAAAAACAAACATTAACCCAAGCATTAGTGACCTGTCTTGCCTTTACTTGGCTTAATCCTCACGTGTATTTAGACACTATTGTTCTGATTGGTTCAGTTGCAACTCAGCTTGAAGACAAAGTGAGTTTTGCTTTGGGGAGCATTCTTGCCTCTTGGGTTTTCTTTTTTAGTCTGGGCTATGGTGCAAGATTATTAAAGCCACTATTTACTAATCCCAAAGCTTGGAAAATTTTAGATTTCCTTATTGGTTGCGTCATGTGGAGTATCGCTATAACTCTCTTGTTTTAACGGCTTAAAATAAAAAAAGGATCATATAAAAGATCCTTTTTTATTACTCTTGAGTATTACGCTTCACTGGCAACTATAACTCTTGCCTGTTTTCTTTCTTGTTGTGACTGTTTTATAACAGCATAACCAGAAGATACACCCAAGTATGCAATGACAAAGGCAACAATCAAATCAGGAAATACACTGCCTGTTCCAAATACCCCAACCGCCGCTAAAATTACAGCAATATTGGCAATTGAGTCATTTCTACTGCACAACCAAACAGAGCGCATGTTGGCATCACCATCACGAAATGCATAAAGCATAAGCGCCACAGAAACGTTAGCAATTAGAGCCATTACACCAATTGCCCCCATCACCATTGGTTCGGGTGAAACACCATAAAAATACGACCAGATCACTTTCGCAATGACAAAAACACCGAAAGCCGCCATCGTTATTCCTTTAAGTAGTGCCGCTGTCGCACGCCAATATAAACTCATCGAAAGAACGACTAAAGATAATGCATAGTTTGCTGCATCTCCGGCGAAGTCCAATGCATCTGCCCAAAGTGAAACAGATTGGGCCTTATAACCTCCCAATATTTCCACCACGAACATTAAGGCATTGATTACAAGTGCAATCCATAAAGCTTTTCTAAAACGCGGACTCACTTTCTTTGAAGGAGAACATGTTGAAGCACAACCACATCCAGCCATTTTATTTCCTCAAAAACTCTTTTATAGTGATTAAAAACCCTCGAGTAGCTCCAGAGTCAAGTCTTATGAGTCTTTCTATTGGTCAATTATCAAAAAAAGCGGATATTCCAATTGATACGATCCGTTATTACGAAAAAGTAGGTGTGCTGGACCGTATTCAGCGCTCAGAAAATAATTATCGTGTTTACACCGAACAAACACTTGCAGACCTTTTATTTATTAAGCATTGCCGTGAATTAAATATTTCACTGAGTGATATTAAAACGTTAAAAGAAATGAAAACTCAGCCTAAACAGGCCTGCACAGAAATTGATAATTTAGTCGATAAATACTTAAAAGAAGTATCTGAAAAAATCGAACGATTATTACTTTTAAAAGAATCTTTAATTGATTTAAAACAGCACTGTTCTACCAATCGAACAGTAGATGAATGCGGGATTTTGAAAGAACTTCAAAATGCACCTTAAAAATAAAAAAAGCATCACTCATGTGATGCTTTTTAGGATTAATGGTCGCTATGTTCATCTGGAGGAACTTCGGTAATTCTCCCCCCTCGAGCTAAAAATGCGGCAACTTCATCTTCCAGCGCTTGGCGCTGTTTTTGCTTAGCAGTCACAGTCAGTGTTTCTGCCTCAGCAATATCAGTATCATTAATACTGCTTGCTTCTTCATCAGCTGCACCGCTTTCAGCTGCTTTCGCTTCATCTTCATCTACAGCAGAATCTTCTGCATCTTCATAATCATTGATATCTGACATTTTTCACTCCCCAGAATGATTTCTATTGCATCATCGCTATGGTCCCAAGACCTCAGAAATTTAGCAATCTCTTTGCATTTAGCAAAGAGCCAAATTGGTCAAATGTGTATCTTTTTCAACCCAATTGGTAATGATATATAAATGATTGTTTAAAAAATATCTACTGATATTTATTTAGACCAGTAGAGCATAAACTTCGTAATTATTTTAACGACTATACTGGGTGTTTTGTAAAGACCCTAAACCGTTTGCTTGTTGCATAAAACGCTCTTTTAAGAAGGCAATTTGTTCAACTTGCTTGAGTCCCACATTCCGAGCCCAGATAAATGGAAATAGCTCACTACTTTCCAACCAGCCAATTGCCGACATGCTATGCATCATTGCATCATTTTGGCCTTTACGGCGATGCTCATAACGCAACAATGTCTGTTCATTTGCCCATACTCCACGCGCTAAATCATGTAGTAATGCATCACAGAGTACAGCCGCATCTAAACAACCAATATTTACGCCTTGTCCAGCAAGTGGATGGATAACATGTGCTGCATCCCCAATTAAAGCTAAACCAGCTTTCACATACTGTTTTGCGGCGCGCGCTTTGAGCGGGAATTGTGCTCTTGAACGTACATCTAACACTTCACCTAACATATGTTGGCTTTCTCGGGTTAAAAGCTGCATAAACTCATGATCGGTTAAAGCAGAATATTCATCGGCATAATCATCAGGTAGTGTCCAGACAATTGACTGCCAGTAGCCATTTTCACTTTCTTCAAGACTAGCCATCGGTAAATAGGCTAAAGGCCCTGTAGGTAAGAAAATTTGACGAGCAACATGATTGTGGGGTTTAGATGTTTTAATGGCACAACTAATCGCTGCTTGCTTGTAATCTAAGACATCTAGGTCAATAAAGGCCTTTTCTCGTACAAATGAATTGGCACCATCTGCACCAATCAGCAGGTTTGTTTTAAGTGTCGTACCATCTGCCAATTGAATATGCCAACAACCAACACCCTGCTCAATGCGAGTCACGCGAACTTGAGTACGATAGTCTGTTAACTGCTCAAGCATTTTTTGTTGAATAGCAACATTCAATACACTTGGCTCAACCATAGAACCTAAGGACTGTTCTGGCATTGGTCTTTGTACGGACTCGTGGCCAAAATTAATTTCACCATAGCCATTCAGATTCCACACCTGCATTCCTGTATATGGCATTTGACGTGCTAGATCATCCCAAACATTGACAGTTTTAAGTAAATGAATGGTCGCTTGGCTGAGTGCTAAAACACGCGGGTTCATCACACTTAGTGTTTTTTCAACATCCAGTACAGGAGCAGCATCAAGCACAGTAGGCTGTACACCACCTTGTGCAAGTAATAAAGCTGTTAAACCACCAACCAGTCCACCACCAACAATGACAACATCTAGTACTTCACTCATGCTTTTAACCCCATTGCATAGTTCGCTACCAGTGGTTTAACACCTGGAATGACATCGAATGCAATTAATCCCGTATTACGAATTAATTTTAATAATGGATTTTGGTTACTGAAACCACGAACCACGGTGTCACAGAACTTAATCACTCGCTGTTGATCTGACAAACGGGCTTGTTCATAAGCCAGTAAATTACCTGGGTTACCAATATCATCAGAAGTAGTTAGCTGGTTCACTAAATAACGCACTAAAACATCCGCATCACGTAGACATAGGTTAAAGCCCTGTCCTGCAACAGGATGGATTGTATGCGCCGCATTCCCCATTAAAATAACGCGTCCGACTGCTTGTTTATGTGCAAGCACTTGTGAAAGCGGATAACTAAAGCGTTTACCCGTCTTTTCAAATTTACCCGCTCTGTCACCATAAGTTTTTTGCAAAGCATCTAAAAAGTGTTGGTCGTTTTCTTCACCTAACCACTCACCTTCAGTGCCTTTTTTAACAGGCCATACAACCGAACGGCGATATTCGCCCGGTAAAGGCAATAAAGCTAAAGGGCCTAATGCACTAAAACGCTCAAAACCTACTTGATCATGTGGTTTTGAAGTCTGAACGGTAGTGACAATTGCAATCTGATCATAATCATGAACATCTACACCAACGCCGATAGCCTGACGACAGAAAGAGTCACGTCCATCTGCGGCAATTAATAGCTTTGACTCAAGTTTTAAAACTTCATCACCACGCTTGGCCTCAATATGTACTTGCTCAGCATCTTGAGTTAAAGCAGTCACTTGAACGCTATCAATCAGCTCAATCAAAGGCTGCTGACGTACTTGAGTCAATAAAACACGACCCAACCAAGCATTTTCAATCACCTGCCCAAAGCTTTCGACTTTTTCTTGTTCTGCAATTAATCGTGCCTTACCAAAACTGCCTTGTTCAGTAATGTGAACTTGTAGAATTGGAGTCGCGTGCTGCTGTAATGCATCCCATAACCCCAGCTTCTGATAAATCTGGACGCTACGACGCGATAAAGCCGTATTACGCGCATCGAAACTGGAATGATAAGGGGCAACATTTTGATCATCATAGTTTGGGTATTTCACAGCTTCTAGTAGCTTTACTGCAATATTAGCCTTCGCCAGCATGAGTGAAAGGCTAAGTCCAACCATTCCCCCACCTACAATAATCACTTGTTGTTGCATCGAGTTGTGCTCCTTTGGCGAATACGTTTAATTATGATTTAGCTTGCGCCATTAAATGTTCAATATCTGCAATATTTTTAACTACATCAGCAGTTAAAACTCGCGGACCTTTTGATGTTGCGACCACATCATCTTCAATACGAATACCAATACCACGCCATTTTTTATCTACAGTTTCATCGTCTGGTGCAATGTATAGGCCTGGTTCAACGGTAACGACCATACCTTCTTCATATTGACGCCAGTCTTCACCTTTTTTGTAAGACCCGACATCATGTACATCCATTCCTAACCAATGGCCTGTACCATGCATATAAAACTGACGGTATGCTTCGGTTTCGATAAGTTCGTTAATATCACCTTTGAGCAAACCTAACTCAATTAGGCCTTCAGTTAAAATTTTAACGGCTACTTCATGAGGCTCACGGTACGAATTACCAATGCGTACTGCATCAATCGCCGCATATTGAGAAGCCAATACAACTTCATATAATGCTTTTTGTTCAGCACTAAACTTACCATTGACCGGAAAAGTACGGGTAATATCTGACGCATAGAACTCATATTCACATGCCGCATCAATTAAGACTAAATCACCGTCTTTAAGAGGTTGGTTATTTTCAACGTAGTGTAAAATGCAGGCATTAGCCCCGCCACCAACAATACTGTTATAAGATGGGACACAGCCGTTTTGCCCAAATATATAATTGAGCTCGGCCTCTAGTGCATATTCCATCATGCCAGGGCGAACAGTTTGCATCGCACGAGTATGTGCCTGAGCACTAATTTTTGAAGCAGTTTGCATCAGCTCAAGTTCTTGTGGTGACTTGATTAAACGCATTTCATCAACAATACGGTCGAGCTGTACCAGTTGAGCTGGAGCACCTTGATGTCGATGCTCAGCATCTGCTTTTTTAATCCACTGGCTCACTCGTGCATCAAACGCAGCATTTTGCCCAATCCGATAATAAAGGCGTTCTTTATTTAATAACTTTTCAATAATTTCTTCATCAAGCAGATCAATTGCATAGGCCTCATCTGCATCATAGTCTTCGATTGCACCGTCAATTCCGGCACGGTAACCATTCCAGATTTCCATCTCGCGGTTACGTTCACGGCAAAAAAGACTATAGCTATAGTCAGTTACATCCTCAAAAGTTTCAATAACTGCAACTGCCTCAGGCTCAGCAAAGCCCGTCAAATAGAAAAAACTGCTATCGGCACGGAATTTATAATCCGCATCACGATTACGGTACATCTCCTCACGCGTTGCAATAATTGCAATACTGTTAGGACCCATTTTTTCTGCTAAACGGTCTCTACGATGTTGAAAATCAGCTTGAGGCAATTTCATAATGATCTACTTGATTTAGAATTTTAAAGTCAAAAAATAAAATACAACCAATAACACATCGCCTCAATTAGCTTGGACGATGTGGTGTGAACATTTCTACAATATTCTGATCTGTACCTAGAACCGCAGTTTTACTTTTTGCATGAAAGTTTTTCAATAATGAACTTTCAGCTACAGTGATTTTTTTTCTGCCAATAGACAAGCTCACAGGGATTAAGCGTACAAATTCATACAATTCTTCGTAACTGCTTTCACCTTCCTCATCATTGTCAGAATCTTCAAATTCAACTGCTGCAACATCTTGAAGGTGTTCAATCAATTCACGCTCATCACTACGAACATGACCCGATGCCAAACCAAAACCTAACACAACACCCGCACACCAATCAGATAATGCTTGCACACGCTCTTGAAGTAGATGTTCATCATCTGGAAGCATTGGTAGATAATCTAATTCATCTTCAGATAAAGCATGAACCACATCTTCTGCTTCGTCAGTCAAAAGCGCTAAAGCATCTTCACTTAACTCTGGCACATTAAGGGTTGTTAAAATTTGTGACCATTCTTCACGCGTAGGCGCTTCTGTCACACAAACAATACCTGTTAACAGACCATGTAACTCACTAGGGCTTGAAATTTCTTCAATTCCTTCAAAATGAGCGT
Organism: Acinetobacter sp. TG2027; assembly: GCF_000302435.1. Lineage (NCBI taxonomy): Bacteria > Pseudomonadati > Pseudomonadota > Gammaproteobacteria > Moraxellales > Moraxellaceae > Acinetobacter > Acinetobacter sp. TG2027. Next base: position 42,343 of record NZ_AMJN01000048.1, read on the forward strand.
TCCAATCTGTCCAGCCTGAAATATCGTCTTGCATTCGTTTATCCAATCTCTATACTTTGTATATATTACCTTTGATTGCAATTCTGTGCGACCTCGTTATGTTAGAACAATTACAGCGGCTACAAGCGCATATTAGCGTTTTAAAAACACGCTTACATCATTTAGAGAGTGAACATGCGGCACTCTCAGAAGCTAAAGAACTGGCTGAAACAGAGCATCACGCACAAGTTGTGCAAAAAAATAGTATTATCACTAAAAAACAAGAGGAAATTGAGTCGGTAACTGAGCAACTTTCTCAGTTAAAAGGCCAATTTCAACAATTGAATCAAGATGCTAACACACTTGCCGAACGTTATAGCCGATTAGAAAAAAGTACGACTGATTTAAAAAATCGTTTTCAAGAAATTCTTGCAGAACGAAATGAATTACGTGTTGCAAAAGAGAAGTTACAAGCCCACCAGCGTCAAACCCAACAAGAGCTGCATGATTTACAACAAGATCGTGACCGTTTGTTACAAAAAAATGAGCTTGCCAAATCAAAAGTTGAAGCCATTATTCAGCGTTTAGGAATTTTAGGCACTGCTCAAGATCAACACGCTCAAGAAATCCAGCAACTTGCCCATCCTAATGCTGAAACTGGTGAGGAGATCCAATCATGAGTGAACAAGTCATGGTAGAGCTTAGGCTGATTGAGCAGACTTTTAGACTTGCCACTACCTCAGATAAAAAAGATGAACTTGAACGCGCAGCACAACTTCTCAATGAGAAATTTAATGACATGCGCCGTAGTGCCCCACGTGTTGAGCACAACAAACTAGTCATTATGGTCGCTCTACAGTTAACTCAAGAAGTGCTAAGCCTTAATAAATCTTTGCAGGAATACACTCACTGTGAACGCCTACTGCAAGCGATTTTAGAAGATGTGGAACAGGTTATTTAACAAGCTTTGATTACCACAAAATGCCTTGCTCTATAAATCATAGATGCAAGGCTTTTTTTATTTTGACTATCAACTACAGTTGAATATCGTTTTATCCACGTTCAATGTACAAAGCTTCATCAAACGCAAACTAAGTTTACAGTTCCATAGACTCAAGTGATTGCCAACATAGTCAGATCGGTTATACTTAAGCTATCTCTGGGATGTTCGCCAGCGGGTCTATTCCCCTGCCGATACTTAAACTTATGGATTGCGTTCTGTATATTTAGAGTGTATGCCTACCTTCGAGTAGGAAACCCAGCAAGTATACGTCGCGTCCACCTTGAACTCATCGGGTTCAGGGTAACGACACATGCAGCGGCATCTTCGGAGCATTTATTTTTAATTAAATAATAAAATTTCAAAAATTTATATCAATTAGCCTTTCAATACAGACCTGTCGGTACGATTTTTTTCTCAAGCATTTAATAATGCATGACATTATTATTTTAGAGATGAATGAGTCTCTGAATTCAAAATTACTTTTCTTTTCTACTCAGGCATTCTTGATACCAAGCTGTTTGAAAATCTTCTATCGCTTTTCTTTTAAAGAAGCTGGTCTTGAATACTTTGGTTGAGTAAGCAGAAGTAATTAAATCTTGATAAAGTTTTTTTGCCTTTGGATCTTCAAGACTATTCGCTATATGCTGCAATTCTTCAGATGGGACTTTTTGTTGACGCGCTTCCATGACAGTATAAGAAACTTTCTTTACCACATTACAAATTTCGGGGTCATTTACACTTTCATCGGCATAACAGCCAAAAGCTAAAAAACTAAGAAAAAATAATTTAAATCTCATATACCTACCTTATTTTTATAGCTTTGAATTAATTACAGAATTTTATTATTAATAAAGAAATAGGAAATTGATCCCTATTTCTTTTAAAGGTTTTTATGCTGGATTAATCACATAAAAATAAATAATTAGACCTACTAAAACGGTTGAAGCGATCGTTAAGTATGTACCAACTGTATTAAAACTCTGTAAGAACTTTAAGATTTCCATATCTAAATCCCCTAAACTTTCACTTATAAAGACAGAAGAAAATTTATCACAACTCAATAATGCCAATCAATTCACATTTATCGGATTTTTTGAGATTAAAATCAAAACAAACTTATTGAGTGCATCTAATCGCAAAAGCATCCTTATAGTAGTCCGTCGCACTTTTCAAATCTGATAATAATTTCTCTTCGGTATAAGGTTTAGGCGAAATTTTTATTAAGGCAGGCATATATTGGGTCTTATAAACTTCTGGATAGTCATGACATAAGATTTTGACTTTAATTTCTTGCGGTGTATTCGGGTTATCTAGTTGATCTAAAAACTCTCCTATTTTACGATCTGATTCTTCAAATTGAGCTTTATAATCAACTTCCGCCGCTTCGGGTTCGGCTTGTTTCGTACATCCACCAAGTAGCAGACCAGCACTTATTGTAATGGTTAAAATTTTCAACTTCATAGGCTTAACAATTCTGCATTAATCTTTTAAATATACTTAACCTTATTAAATGTAAAGAAATACTGACAATACGTAAAGAAATAGAATTTTTAATACTTAAACACAATAGATCAGATCAATTTATGACTTTTGGTCTAACGAATTTAAGTTATTTTCGAATTACCCTTCTATTTCCATAAAGCTGTCGAAAAATAGGTATAATTTTGCACAACTGATCTTTAATCTTAGTTAGATTTATACATGAATGAACTCAGCTTTATTAGAAAAAATTTAAGATCTAAAAGACGTTCTTTAAGTTCATTTGAGCAAAAACAAGCTCAGCTTGATGTTCTTCATCATTTAAATACCCTGCCTATTTTTCATTCTTCCAAAAAAATTGGTTTATATTTGCATGCCTTTGGAGAAGTTCACACAGAGCTTCTCATAGAATTATGTTTTAAAAAAAATAAGCAGGTTTATTTGCCGATGATTTGTTCTATGAACCAGCGTTTGGTCTGGGTAAAAATATCTAAAAACCAATATATAAACCGACGTTTTTCGCATCACCCATTGGGAATGAAAGAACCGATGGCCACTAGAGCAAAACATGTTTCATCAATTGATTTATTGATCATGCCACTTCTGGCATGCGACCGATATGGTACGCGTATTGGCATGGGAGGTGGTTATTATGATCGTACCTTGGCAAGTGCAAAACACAAACCTTATCGTTTAGGGTTAGCTCATCAATTTCAATTTATCGAACATACTTTAAAACGTCAGAGTTGGGATCAGCCATTAGATGCTTTACTCATACCTCAACGTGTTTATTATTTTAAAAGATAATATTTATATAAAAACTAATAAAATTTAGTCATATAAAACCAGTTTTTTTACTTTTATGTCTTTCAAAATCATAAAAGTAACCACCCTAAAGATGGTTACTTTTACGTGACAGACCGTTTCACCAATTTATATTACCACCTCTATTAGGCACCAAACATTGAATAAGTTGTGAATTATTGTTAACCATATAATGTCTATAAATCGCCCGTAAAATGATTGTTTTCTATTCATAAACATTTTTTGTGATATGAATATTTATAATTATTAAGCTAAATTACTTAGCATTAATACAAAATTTTATTCTTCTTAAGAATTAATCTCTTGATTCATAACATTTTTAAAAAAAAGTTGACTAAATTAGTCCTTTTTTCCATATTTTCTCTAGTGAGGCCCTTGTAATTTTTAAAATACACATCACTATAAAAAACATGGCAACCTCGTTGTCACTCATTAGGAGTGCCCATGTCTGAACTTATTATGAATGAAAAAACTGACTTAGAGCCTCAGGTTCCAAGTGTATTACCACTTTTAGCGTTGCGTGATGTTGTGGTTTACCCACACATGCAAATTGCGTTATTCGTGGGTCGTGAAAAATCGATCAATGCAGTTGATGTGGCTCGTAACAGTGACAATTTAGTATTTGTAGTTGCGCAAAAAGATTCGCTTACAGAAGAAATTGATCACGATAACCTTTATCAGTACGGAACTGTCGCTAAGATTGTTCAAGTCGTAAATCATGAGAATGATGAAAACTGCATTAAAGTACTTATTGAAGGTTTACATCGCTCTAAACTTGAAAAGATTATCGATGAAGATAGCCATTTGACTGCTGAACACAGCTTAAGTCCAATGACAATTAACGTAGATAAAGCTACTCAAGAAACTCGTTTGCAAGAGTTACGTACTTTATTTGCTCAATATGCTGAAGCAAAATTACGTAATGCACGCGAACTTGTTGCTGCGGCTAATAAAATTGAAGACTTGCTACAACTCATGTTCTTCGTAGCAACACGTGTGCCTCTAAATATTGAAATTAAACAGAAGTTTTTAGAGCACGATGAGTTTGAAGCACATTTGCAAGAGCTTATGAGCTACTTGGTAAATCAATCTGCTGAACAGCAAATTGAACAAACTTTGCATGACAGCGTAAAACGTCAAATGGAAAAAAACCAACGTGAATACTTTCTAAATGAAAAAATGAAAGTCATTCAACGTGAACTTTCTGATATGAATGGCGGTGCTGAAGATGACGTTGCTGAAATAGAGAAACGTCTTGCTGAAGCTGATTTACCTGAACACGTACGTAAAAAAGCTGAAGCTGAGTTCCGTAAGCTTAAAGCAATGCAACCAGCGTCTAGTGAAGCAGCTGTTGTACGTAACTATCTAGAAGTAATTTTAGATACGCCGTGGAATAAAGCGAGCAAAGTCAGTATTAACCTTGCGAAAGCACAGGAAATTCTCGATACAGATCACTACGGTTTAGATGACGTAAAAGACCGTATTGTTGAATACTTAGCTGTTCAGTCGCGTGTTAAAAAGCTCAAAGGTCCGATTCTATGTTTAGTAGGCCCTCCTGGTGTAGGTAAAACTTCACTTGGTGAGTCTGTCGCGAAAGCAACAGGTCGTGAATTTGTTCGTATGGCACTCGGTGGTGTACGTGACGAAGCTGAAATTCGTGGTCACCGTCGTACTTATATTGGTGCGATGCCAGGTAAAATTGTGCAATCTTTAACAAAAGTTGGCGTGAAGAACCCATTGTTCTTACTCGACGAAATTGACAAGATGGCGCAAGACTACCGTGGCGATCCTGCTTCTGCCTTGCTTGAAGTATTAGATCCATCACAAAACAGTAAGTTCAACGATCACTATTTAGATCTTGATCTTGACCTATCTGAAGTGATGTTCATCTGTACTGCAAACAGTATGAATATTCCAGAAGCCTTGCTTGACCGTATGGAAGTTATTCGTCTACCGGGTTATACCGAAGATGAGAAAGTTAACATTGCTGAACGTTACCTTGTTCCAAAAGCAATTAAGAACAATGGTCTACGTCCAAAAGAGTTAACAATTCATGAAGAAGCGATCCGTGACATTGTTCAACGCTACACACGTGAAGCTGGTGTACGTAGTTTAGAACGTGAAGTATCTAAAATTGCGCGTAAAGTGGTAAAAGAAGCAGTAAGTAAAAAGTCTAAAAACTTACAACTTGATGTGACTTCTGCCAATCTTCCAGAATACTTAGGTCCACACAAGTTTGACTTTGGTATCGCAGAAGATGAAGCACAAGTAGGACGTGTAAATGGTCTAGCTTGGACATCTGTAGGTGGTGAGTTACTTACCATTGAAGTTGCAGCTGTCAAAGGTAAAGGTAAATTCATTACGACTGGTTCACTCGGTGACGTAATGAAAGAATCTATTACTACAGCAATGACTTTAGTGCGTACACGTGCCGATGAATTAGGTATTGAAGCTTCTCGTTTTGAAGAAACTGATGTACACGTTCATTTACCTGAAGGTGCAACACCAAAAGATGGTCCATCTGCTGGTTTAGCATTAACAACTGCGCTTGTATCAGCATTTACAGGTATTGCAATTCGTCCTGATATTGCAATGACTGGTGAAACAAGCTTAGGTGGTCGTGCAATGCGTATTGGAGGCTTAAAAGAAAAACTTCTTGCAGCACACCGCGGTGGAATCAAGCTTGTCTTTATTCCTCAAGACAACGTTCGAGACTTAGCAGAAATTCCTGCGAATGTTAAAGAAGGTTTGGAAATCAAAGCTGTGAAAAGTATTGATGACATCTTACCTTTAGCATTAGTTTCGATGCCAAAGCCTTTACCTAAAACACCAATTGTAAAACCGGTGGAAGGTTCAAAAGCAGCACGTCACTAATTAAAAATATAAAAAAGAGAGCTTCGGCTCTCTTTTTTTTGTTACACAATTTGATTGAAAAATATCCAACCATCCTCATAATAGGTAATAAGAGTATTTAAATAAATGAGTACTCTTAACTATCTAATTCTTAGATAGCCTTGTTTCTATTCTCTATGATCATCTGAACTCCAGACAGATGATCATTTGATCGCAGTCCAACACTGTTTTTTGGACTGCGTTTTTTATGCCAGCTTTTTAGATCGTCAGATACTTTCATTCATCAGGTATAATGCGCCAGCTATATTTGAATGAATAGATAACATGAAAATTCGTATTCTGACCATTGGTCAAAAAATGCCTGCTTGGGTTCTTACTGGTTTTGAAGATTATTTCAAACGCATACAACCTTTTGTTCAAACTCAAGTTATTGAACTACCTATGGCCAAACGTGGTAAGAATGATTCAGAAGCGGATATTTTAAAGTATTGCCAAATTGAAGGCGAAAGTATTTTAAATGCTTTAAAACCCAATGAAACCTTAATTGCTCTTGAAGTTGGTGGTCGGGAACTAAGTACAGAAAAATTAGCTGATACAATGAAACAATGGATGCTTGAGGGTAATGATGTAGTACTTGCGATTGGCGGTCCAGATGGTTTATCCGATCAGGTACGTAAAGCTGCCGCTTGGCATTGGTCACTTTCAAAACTTACGATGCCCCATCCGTTGGTACGTGTTTTATTAATCGAGCAACTATATCGGGCGATGAGTATTAACCACAATCATCCTTATCACCGTGCATAAAAGGAACAAACGTTTCATTTTAAGAACAATCCGTTGAAATCTGGATACTTTTATCATGTTCTGATTTTGGCATAATACCTATTATTCTGCTTTTCAAATCAGGTGTAATGAAATGGAACTACAAACGCTTCCTGGACTGTTTATTTCTCATGGCTCGCCCATGCTTGCACTTGATCCGGAACAAGTGGGACCTGCTCTACATCGCTTAGGTACAAATCTTCCTATACCTAAGGCAATCATTGTGATGTCTGCGCACTGGGAAAGTAAAGCACTTGAAGTAAGTATTTCGACTCGTCCTGAAACGTGGCATGACTTCCGTGGATTTCCTAAAGAGTTATATGAAATTCGCTACAGTGCGCCTGGCGAACCAGCATTAGCAGAAGAAATCTTAAAATTATTGGCCGATGCTCACTTTGTTGCACATGCCAATAGTACCCGTCCTCGTGATCATGGCGTATGGATGCCTTTATTGCATATGTACCCAGATGCAGACATTCCTGTAGTCGAAATTTCTTTGCCATCAAATTTAAGTGCACAAGAAATTTATCGTATAGGACAAACACTCGCCCCTTTACGTGACAAACAAATTTTACTCATTGGTTCGGGAAGTATTACTCATAATCTTGCAGAATTATCTTGGCAAGGCGACAACTCTAAAGTTCCTGAATGGGCTTCAACTTTTAGAAATACTGTCGTTAATAAGCTTTCCCATCAAGATTATGATGGAGTTTTAGACTGGCAATCACTGCCGTTTGTGAAACGCAACCACCCTACGCTTGAACATTTTGCACCTTTGTTTTTTGCTATGGGTACAGGCAATCGCTTTACGATTGTTCATAGTAGCTTCACAATGGGCTCATTAGGAATGGATATCTATCGTTTTGATTAATTATTAAGAAATACCCCGTTTTGCGGGGTATACCATTATTTTTGTTGAAAATTAGAATAATTTACAAACTTATACATTTTAAAAACCGAAACAATCAAATGTTTACATTTTCTTTTTTTAAGAATGTTTTAAGCTTATTACTGTTGTTTTTTTACTTGAAGTTTTTAAATGAAAATTAAATATTTAATTCTTGCGTTATTACCTTTTTCTTTGATGGCGTGTCAAACAGTTACTAATACTCCTGCTCCAATTGTTTCTGAGCAACAACAAAACCTTGCAACCACTTTAGGTGAATATGCATGGACTTATCAAAATGTAAAAGCTTCTAAACCACTTATTCTTAACTTTAATGCAGATGGTAAATTAGCCATTAATACGGGCTGTAATGGCCAAGGCGGTACTTGGAAAGTTGAAGGCAACCAACTTGTTACTTCTAATCTTGTTTCAACGATGATGGCTTGCCAAGATGATTTAATGAAACAAGAACAACTTTCTACTAGCATCTTTAATGAAGCAAAATTACCAATCGAAATTAGCAACACTAATGGTCAGGTGATTTTAACGGTGACAGATAAAACTGGTCAAAAACACATTTTCCAAGGTCAAAAAGCAGTTAATACTCAAGCTTTAACAGACTACTCTTGGTCATATCAGCCTGAAAATACAAAAAAACCAATCGTTCTTAACTTTACAAATGATCGTCTATCTATCGCAACAGGTTGTAACCGCCAAGGAACAACTTGGAAAGTTGAAAACAACACCATCGTAACAGCTGACGTAATGTCGACGATGATGGCATGTGAACCTGCTTTAATGAAACAGGAACAGTTCTCTAGCAGCCTCTTCCAAAAACGTGCAATTCCATTTGAACTCAATACTACAAATGTTGATCAACCAACATTGACAGTATCTGATGCTCAAGGCCAGAAATATACTTTCACTGGTAAAATGACACCTGAAGCAAAATATCAATCTGAAGGAAAAACAGTTTTCCTTGAAGTAGCTCCGGAAACTAAATCTTGTACTGGTGTTGCGCCACAAACTTGTATGCAAGTTCGTGAAATTAAATATGATGACAAAGGTGTTAAAACTTACGCTGACAAAAACTGGTCATTATATTACGGTCAAATTGAAGGGTTTGAACATAAACCAGACCAACGCGTAATTTTACGTGTAAAACGTTTTGAAGTGAAAAACCCGGCTGCAGACCAATCTAGTCAAGCAGATGTATTAGATATGGTTGTAGAACAAGAGTTAGTTAAAAAACCTAAAAAATAAGTTTTTAGACTAAAAAAATCCGATGTTTATGCATCGGATTTTTTATTTCTATCTTAGAAAATACCTTGAGCAAGCATTGCATCAGCAACTTTTACAAAACCTGCAATATTGGCACCGTCTACATAGTTCACAGTACCGTCTTCTTTAGTACCATATCTTACACAGTTGGCATGAATGTCTTTCATGATTGCATGTAAGCGTTCATCGACCTCAGCATGGGTCCAGCCTAAACGAATTGCATTTTGAGACATTTCTAAACCAGAAGTTGCCACACCACCCGCATTAGATGCTTTACCTGGCGCATACAAAATTTTAGCTTCAATAAAATGTTCAACTGCTTCAAGTGTAGATGGCATATTAGCGCCTTCAGCTACACAAATGACACCGTTAGAAATAAGTTTTTTAGCGTCTTCACCTGTTAATTCATTTTGTGTAGCACATGGCAAAGCAATATCAACAGGAATATGCCAAGGTGTTTTTCCTTCAAAATATTCAAAACCATGTTTAGAAGCAAACTCGGAAATACGACCACGTTTAACGTTTTTCAGTTCCATTACTTCAGCAAGTAACTCATCTGTAAAACCATTTTTTAAATAAACTGTGCCGTTTGAGTCCGACAAGGTAACAACTTTTGCTCCTAAGAACATCGCCTTTTCTGCTGCATATTGTGCGACGTTACCAGAACCTGAAACAGAAACAGTTTTACCAGCAAAAGATTGTCCACGGGCTTTAAGCATTTCTTCTGCAAAATAAACCGTACCATAACCAGTGGCTTCAGGACGCATCAAGCTACCACCAAATGAAATTCCCTTACCGGTAAAGACACAAGCGGTGTCGTTACTCAGCTTTTTCATCATGCCTGCCATATAACCGACTTCACGCGCACCCACACCAATGTCACCCGCAGGAATATCCGTATTTGGTCCTAAATGGCGATAAAGCTCAATCATTAATGCCTGACAGAATCGCATAATTTCAGCATCAGATTTACCTTTAGGATCAAAATCTGAACCACCTTTTCCTCCACCCATTGGTAAGGTGGTAAGTGAGTTTTTAAAAGTCTGCTCAAAACCTAAAAATTTTAAAATTGATAGATTGACCGATGGATGGAAACGCATTCCACCTTTGAATGGACCAATTGCTGAATTGTATTGAACGCGAAAAGCACGGTTAACTTGAGTCTGGCCTTGATCATCCATCCATGAAACACGGAATTGAATCACACGCTCAGGTTCAACCAAACGTTCTAGCAATCCATGCTCTGCATATTCCGGATTTTTTTCAATGAATGGCCACAAACTCGTCATGACTTCTTCGACAGCTTGTAAAAACTCAGGTTGATGCGGATCACGCGCTTGCACGTAATTCAGGAATTCATTCAGGTTGTTGTATTTCAATGCACGGTCCTCAGCATAGTAATGAATTAAATTGGTGCAATACATTTTTAAATGCATCATTTAGCAGCAAAATATTAAATCCCTTTCCATCAATTTTAACAATACTTATTTTAAATTATTTTATTCACCTTAATTATCAAAAAGTTATTTTTAGAAAAACTACTTAAAAATAAGAAATATTAATTTATCTTTTCATTTTTATTGATCTATTATTGTGCAATATTAGCTACATTTTAGGTCAATTAAAAACCCGATAAATTCGTTAAAATCCATTGACCTTACTTAGGTTTTTCTTCATTATCGCATCGTTTTAACCAAGCTATTTGCCCACTATGAATTCATCTATTTCTCTCATACGCGAGATTGATGCGTTATTACCACAGACTCAGTGTGGTTTATGTGGACATCGTGATGGATGTCTACCCTACGCAAAGTCGATTGCTGAAGGTGAAGAAGCAAATAAATGTGTTCCAGGTGGTCAGCCTGTAGCCGATGCACTCGCAAATCTATTAAATCGTCCTGTGTTAACCGCTGAAACTAGCGTATGGCCTGTACAGGCCGATGGTCGTCCCCAGCGAATGAAAGCGATTATTCGGGAAGATGAATGTATTGGTTGCACCAAATGTATTAGTGCTTGCCCTGTAGATGCTATTATTGGAAGTGGTAAGCTCATGCATACCATCTTGACTGACTTATGTACAGGTTGTGAGTTATGTATTCCACCTTGTCCGGTAGATTGCATTGATTTGGTCGAAGACACGCAAGTATTACCAAATGAGCAACAGCGTATCGCTGAACAAAATGATTTAAGACAACGTTATTACGCTCACATTCAGCGCGAAGAAAAACGTCGTACTCACCGTAAAGGACCTGTAGTACGCGCTGAAATTGATACCCAACTGTTTGCCCAGTTCTCTCAGGCACTTGATGAAGTACCTTCAATCGAGCTCATCGAGAAACCCAAAGAAGTTGTGTCAACTGATGCAAAAACTACAATTGAGTTAGCGAAAATTCGTACGCAAATTAAAAAGTTGGAAAAACAGCTCAGTGTACGTGAAGATACTAAAAAACTTCTTCAACTTGAAGAACTTCAACAGCAACTCATGCAATTACAGGAGGTCTGAATGGCCGTCAAGAATATGACGAAAAAGCAGATTCAAATTTTCTTTGAACGCCTTCGCGAACAACGACCTTCACCTCAAACCGAGTTAAAATATTCATCTCCATTTGAGCTACTTATTGCAGTTATGTTGTCAGCTCAAGCGACCGACGTAAGTGTTAATAAAGCAACTGATAAACTCTACCCTGTGGCGAATACAGCTGAAAAAATCTATAACTTAGGCGTAGATGGGTTAAAGGAATATATCAAGACAATTGGTCTCTATAACGCAAAAGCCGAAAATGTCATTAAGACCTGTAAGATTTTAATGGAACAATTTAACGGCGAAGTTCCAAGCAACAGAAAAGATTTAGAAGCTTTACCGGGTGTCGGGCGTAAAACAGCTAACGTGGTTTTAAATACGGCTTTCGGACAACCCACCATGGCTGTCGATACTCATATTTTCCGTGTAGGAAATCGAACTGGTTTAGCAGTAGGTAAAAATGTTCTTGAGGTTGAGCACCGTTTAATTAAGGTCATTCCTAAAGAATTTATTTTAGATTCACATCACTGGCTCATATTACACGGTCGTTATTGTTGTATCGCCCGTAAACCGAAATGTGCAGAATGTGTTGTTGCAGATGTCTGTAACTGGCCTGATCGCTTTGAATTTGGCGCACAAAAGCAAATTGCCATTAAAAATATTGAAGCTTAAAAATATAGTTGGGTATAGGGATCATACCCAATCAAACTTACTTTAGACGCTTTTTTTCATTACGCTCTTTTTTTGCTTGTTTTTGAACCTGTCTTAGCATTTTGTAGCTTTGAAAAGCCAAAAATATTACTAGTGCCAGACTCAGCAATACCACCAAAATCAATATGATTTTCATATTGTTCTCCTGCACTTAATGAAAGAAAAGAGCCCTCACAAAGAGGGCTCATTATCACAAACAATATTAAATTATTTGTCTAAGATGTTGAACAAATCTTTTTGTACATCTTCAATTGTACGCAAGCCATCAAGCTTGTCATAAGTTGGAGCATTTTCACCAGAAGCAGCACGGCCTTGGTAGAAACCAACCAGTTGCTCTGTTTCAGTGTGATAAGACGCTAAACGTTTACGGATTGTTTCTTCTTGGTCATCTGGACGTTGAACAAGATCTTCACCAGTTTCATCATCTTTACCTTCCACTTTAGGTGGATTGTATACCGTGTGATAAACACGGCCAGAAGCTGGATGCTGACGACGACCAGAAAGACGTTTTACGATTTCTTCATCAGGAACATCAATTTCAATCACGTGATCAATGCTAATCCCTTCTTTTTCCAAAGCTTCAGCTTGTGGAATAGTACGTGGGAAACCATCGAAAATGCAGCCATTTGCACAGTCAGGTTGAGCAATACGTTCTTTTACTAAACCGATAATAAGTTCATCTGAAACCAAACCACCAGATTCCATTACACTTTTAGCTTTTAGACCTAATTCAGTACCTTCACGAATCGCAGCACGGAGCATATCACCGGTTGAAATTTGTGGGACATTGTAGCGCTTACAGATCAACTGAGCCTGAGTCCCTTTGCCTGCTCCAGGTGGTCCGAGTAAAATAATGCGCATAAAAAACATCCTCATTTAAAACAATGAATATGAAGTCCGGCAGAAAAAGTCTCGTTAATCTTCAATAGATCCTGCCTGACATCGAATTATAAGAAAGCCACAAACAAATGTATTGTACCAGCAATAAATCCGGTTACCCCACCTAGTACAATAAGAATCCACTCATCCTCCTGAAATGCAGGACGTAATAAATTCTGAAATTCTTTTGGTGTTAGTTCACGAATACGCTCTTTAAACATTTGAAAAATCTTCTGTGCCCGGCTTGCGTTCAGTGCTGGGTCACATACGGGTCCCATCGTAATTTCAATTGAACGATCAATCAAGTCCGTCTTTAATCTTGCGTACTCTCTTGGCCCTAAAGAAAGCTGTAAAGAGGTGCGAACTAACGGGGTTTCCATGATTTCGTTAATATGACGCTTAACAATGCGGCGCGTTTTATCTTTACGCGGCCCGTACATCATTTCGGTCATAATCGATTTTAACGTGATCAGATCTTCTGTGACTACGCTCGAAAACACATCAGAGACTTCCTCTTGACGCTTCATAAAAGCGCCCTGGACATTATAAGTCCCAATTCGAAGAACTGGTACAATCCATGGGAACTTACGATCTTTTGTTAATCTAAAAATCTGTGGATAACGAATATAATGTGGCTCAATTGGGTTAAACACCATCCAGATTGCGATCCAGTTAGTTAAAAAGCCCCAAATTGCAGCCCAAAATGGTACTGTCCAGTGCCATGGTACTACAAACCAAACCACCATTTGGAAAATACCAAAGAACATGCCAATCAGTGCGCTAATATGCCAAATAAAGTTAATTTCTTTTTGACCAACCTTTAAGAACATACGTACCATTAAACGGCGATCACCTTCCATCTGGCTCACGACCATTTCACGCATGTTAACCAGTGACTCTACATTCATGGTCAGCTCAGTCACTAATTCTTTTAACACACCCGGCAATTGCTTATGTGCTTGAGCATAAATACGGCGTTTAATTGAATAAGGTAAATTTTCCCAAAGCACGGCATTACGATCGATCATGACTTCATCAATAAGATGTTCAAGTTCAAAACCAACTTGTTCACCAATAATACGCGCCATATCTTCAGGATCCATTGCTTCTAAAAATTCACGCAATGAGCCTAATTTAGATAAAGTGTTATCGGTAATAATTCCAGAGATACGTCCTGCTTTACGTGGCACGATACCTTGCCAACCTACTGGCAATGGTCCTAAATGGAATCCCCAAAATTTAATTGGGTAAAATACCATTTTTAAAGCCATCCACACATGTGCCCATGTGACAAAAGCCGTTACGGGAATAATACTCAAAACGGCCCAAAAATCAGGTCTGTGTAAAAAGGTCTGCCACAATCCACTGACGTACTCTAACATGTAAGACTCTCGTATTTATTTGTGCTCTGCTTATGGCGAGTTAACGATAAACTGCTTTGTTTTATAAACCAAAACTTAGAGAATAAGAAAATTGAATTTGTGGTTTAGTATCTGCAGCAACATTTCCGTTCTGGTCAGTTAATTTTTCAGCCGCACCGATACCCACACTAAAAGTGCTAATTCTTTCTGAATTTAACCACACATAGGCCAAATCAACACCCGCACCTAAACGGGATTTAAAATCACCATCGACCTCTTTACTATCAAGATGACCAGCATAGAAACCGATATAGTAACCATTTTTGTCTGTGCCAGTAAGATAATAAGGATATCTAAAACCAACTTGACCACCAGCGGTTTTGTCACCATTCAAAAATGCACCGGCTTTCGCATAGGCAATACCATACGGATTTACCCACTCACCGTTAAGATGTAATAATTTTTGAGTAACTCCGGCACCCACATTCCAAGTAGATGCATTATGTCCTGCTAATTTTGCTTCCGGAAGAAACGAGTAGTCTTGAGCATGGGCCCAACTACTTACTGTCAAAACTGCAAGTAAGGGATAAATTTTTCTCATTATTTTCTCCATTTTCCCTAATCGTATGGTGAGAACAACCCTATTCTATTGAATGAGAGACTTTAACAGAATTATTTTGCTTCTTATATACAAGTATCTACAATTTTGTTGTCTGCAAAGTCAAAAAGTATCTTATTAAAATGCAATGAAACTTTGAAAATTGTGCAATATTTTAAGTGCTCTTGCGTTAGAATAAGCAGCTATTTTTCTACCCTATGTCATTAAGTCGATCCTTATGAAACAGCACTTTCCTTTAAAAGATATCCAGCAAGAAAAGCGCATTTATCGAGGTCGTATCTTTTTTGCCGTAGGGATCGTGACCATCTGCTTATTAGTCTTAATTAGCCGATACGCTTATCTACAAATTTTTCACTACGACGAATTCTCGACTGCATCTGACAAAAACCGAATTCGCTTGCAACCACTTCCGCCTGCTCGTGGTTATATCTATGACAGAAACGGTGTATTACTAGCAGATAACTATCCTGTTTTTACAGCAACTTTAAGTAAAACAGATGTAGAAGATGTTGATAGTGTCATTGAGCAATTACAACCTATTTTAGATTTAACACAAGAAGATATTGACCGTTTTAAAAGCCGTATAAAAACTGCCCGTAAAACTGAACGCGTCGCGATTAAACTTAATCTAACTGAAGCCAATATTGCTAAATTTAGTGAAGCCAAATATAAGTTTCCGGGTGTTAGAATCGAGACACAAATGACTCGCTATTATCCACACGGTGAGTTATTTGCTCATGTGATTGGCTATGTCGGGCGTATCAACGATAAAGAATTAAAAAGTATTGATAAAGACTTATATGCTGGGACCAACCTAATTGGAAAAATTGGTGTTGAGAAAAGCTATGAAGACCTATTGCACGGAACACCCGGTTATGAATCTGTTGAAGCAGATGCACATAGTAATGTATTACGTCATTTAGGGCGTAAAGACCCTACTCGCGGTAACGACCTCTATTTATCTTTAGATTACGGTTTACAAGTTGTCGCTTCTCAGCAGCTTGCAGGTCGTCGTGGAGCTATTGTCGCTATTGATCCTCGTACAGGTGAAATTCTAGCTTTAGTGTCTAGTCCAAGTTTTAACCCTAATTTGTTTGTGACTGGAATTAGTCATACTGACTACAGTTCACTACGTGACAATTTAGACCAACCTCTTTATAACCGTGCTGTGCAGGGTGTATACCCCCCGGGTTCTACCATTAAACCAATGGAAGCAATGGGTGGCCTACACTACGGTATTGTAGACTGGTCAACAGCAATTTCTGACCCTGGTTATTTCCATCTACCAGGTGATTCACATAAATTCCGTGACTGGAAAAAATCTGGTCATGGCATCGTGAACATGCATAAAGCCATCATTATGTCATGTGATACCTATTTTTATATTCTTGCCCATCAAATGGGTATTGATCAAATGAACCAATGGATGCGCCAATTTGGATTTGGTCAAAAAACAGGTGTCGATTTACCAAGTGAAAGTGAAGGCCTTTATCCAAGTCCTGAATGGAAAATGCGTACGCGTAAAGCGAAATGGATGAAGGGTGAAACTATTTCTGTCAGTATTGGTCAAGGCGCGTTTACAGCCACTCCATTACAGCTTGCGATGGCAACAGCAATTACGGCAAATCATGGTTCTCATGTAACGCCTCATGTTTTACGCGCAACGCATGGTGCAAAACCATTTACAGTACGTAATGCACCTGATGGCAAAATCAAATTCAACGGCACTGATGAAGACTGGATTCAAATGCGTGATGCCATGATTGATGTAATTCAATCAGGTACTGGCCGCGGTATTCGTACTCCCCTCTACCAAATTGCAGGGAAAACAGGTACAGCACAGGTTAAGAGTATTGCACAGGGTAAACGCTATAACGAAGCAGCCTTGAGTGAACGTCAACTTGACCATGGTTTATTCGTTGGATTTGCCCCTGCTGAAAAACCTGAAATTGCGATTGCAGTCATTTGGGAAAATGGTCGTCATGGTGGTTCAGCTGCTCAACTTGCAAGACCTGTCTTTGATTACTGGCTATTAACTCGTAAGAAAAACCCGATTCGTCCAGCAAATCACCAAGTCAATGGCGGGTTAATGACAGCAGGTATTAAACCAGGTGAACTTCCAAGCGGCGGTGAAAGTTCTGGTCCAGCATCGGCTACAGCTACCACCAACAAACCAGCAGCATCAACACCGCAAGCTGCTCCTGCTCGTCCTGCTACCAATGAGGCCGATGAATAATGAAAAATCAATTACGTATAATTGGCGGCGAATGGAAAAGACGAGTACTGCCTTTCGCTAGCATTGATGGCTTACGCCCAACCCCAGATAGAGTACGCGAAACTCTATTTAACTGGCTCATGTGGGATATTCAAAATGCTCAAGTTCTCGACATCTGTACAGGCTCTGGTGCATTAGGTTTTGAGGCTCTGTCACGTGGTGCTGCATCTGTTTATATGATTGAGCCTGACAAAGCTCAGGCACGATTTTTAAAAGATAATATTGAACTATTAAAAGCCCAAAACTGTCATCTAATTAATACAACGGCTCAACAAGCCCTACCCCGCTTAAAAGAACAGTTCGATGTGGTTTTTTTAGATCCACCTTATAGTCTTGATTTATGGCAAGAACTCTCGAACTTGGCCGAGCCTCATATTAAAAAAAATGGATATATTTATGTTGAAGCTGACCGAGATTTATCCCAGCTTCATCTTCCAGCAACATGGCAACAAGTTAAAACCACTAAAGCGGGTACAGTTCACGCGGGGCTTTACCAGAAAGTAAACGAATAAAAAAGGTAGCTTAAAGCTACCTTTTTCTTTGCAAAGTTTTAGTTAGCTTAAGCCAATCACTGCAACAACTGCTGCACAGGCGCCAACAATTTTTTTGCCATATGGCACATATCGGGTAAGCACAGCACCCAACACCAATCCCCCCAAATAGATGAGCACCATACCAGCAACCATACCAGTTACTAATGCAACAATATGCCCTGCATGTGCTAACTCAACACCATGAGCCATGCCATGGAAGCTTGCAAGTAATGCCGCGGCAATTGGTAAAACTTTATTGGATTTTGTCCATAGGGCAATTGCTGTAATAACTAAAGAAGCAACAATGCCGTATTCAGCCATATTAACTGGTACCAAACCTTGAGCACCTATTAAAAAGCCTACAATTAAGGTAGTACTTAAGGCAATGACTCCAGCAATTTTCCACTGTTTAGCAGCTGACCACAACAAGACACCAAAACCTAAAGCCATGACTAAATGATCTAGACCGGTAAACGGATGAATAAAACCTGCCATAAAACCAGAATGTGCATGGTCATGTCCCGGATGAGCCATTGCAAGTGCTGGCAATAATGAAAGGAGCGCTACACTCCATTTTTTCATGAAGTCCATAATCTCTCCTTAAGCTTTAAACAGCCCTTGTTTCTCAATAAACTGAATAATTTCTTCAAGACCATGTTGTGTTTTCATATTTGAAAATAAGAATGGCTTTTCTCCGCGCATGCGTTTCGCATCTTGGTCCATTACATCAAGGTTTGCACCTACCATTGGCGCAAGGTCAGTTTTATTAATAATGAGTAAATCTGACTTGGTAATACCCGGGCCACCTTTACGAGGAATTTTTTCACCACCAGCCACATCAATGACATATAAAGTTAAATCAGAGAGTTCAGGACTAAATGTCGCTGCCAAATTATCCCCACCGCTTTCAATGATAATAAGTTCTAAGCCTTCGAATTTTTCACACAAATCATCAATTGCAGCCAAGTTAATTGAAGCATCTTCACGAATAGCTGTATGCGGGCAACCACCAGTTTCTACCCCCACAATACGATCTGGTGACATCGCCTCATTACGGGTTAAGAAGTTTGAATCTTCTTTGGTGTAAATATCATTTGTCACCACAGCCATATTGTATTTATTACGCAAGGCTAAACATAAATTAAGTGTAAGTGCTGTTTTACCCGAACCCACTGGTCCGCCAATTCCAACTCGTAATGGACTACGCTCTGTCATGATTTTTATCCTTTTTCCTAAACTTAAGATCTGAATAACCGTGAATATTGTGTTTCGTGTTTCATGCTCAGCATGGCATAACGAGGTAAAGCGCTGCTCAATTGCTCGTCATTAAGCTTCAAAGCTTTCTCTACCGCTTGTGGTACTAAACCATGTAAGTGCCACAAAATTCTTTGTCCTGCCATTTGTCCTAAAGGAACAGTTTTTACTGCGGCTAAAACCTGATTTTCTAAAACAGTAAAGGTATAAGCCGTAAGTACATCCTCTTCTTTAAGTTCTAAACGACCACACAGCTGTGCATAGACCGGCACGAAACCAAACTGCTTTTTAACCTCAACTGTTTTTTTTAAAACATCTTTAATCCACGCATTTAAAGAAAATGCCAGCTGTTGAGATTCTGCCAAAAGTTCTTTACTTTCTCTGCTGGCCTTATACAAATTTGCCCAAACCAAGAACTCTTCTGAGTCATCATGATGCTGCATAAGACGCTTTAGTACGGGCAACTCAAACCTCACCAATAACATCTCAAGTACTTCTTCAAAGTAAGCAATTGCCGAGGTTTCGTCATGTATTAGGCCAATATCAATCGCCGTTTCTACACCTTGCGAATAACAATACGCTCCAACTGGCAATGCCGTAGAAGACAGTGTCAGTAATTGCAATAATTGCGCGGCGCTATGAATGGACATGATGTAAAGCTTTGATTGGGCTTAAACGATGGTCATGGCTATGCTGTGCATAGGCACCGCTTTCAGGTTCAAACGGATGATCGGTTTCAGTCACCGTAAGTCCTAAACCTTCTACCATTTCTGCAAGCACATGATCAGGCTCAAAATACAAAGCTGTAGGGGTCAACATTAATGGTACATGTCTATTACCTAAGTGATAGGCAGCTTTAAGCAAATCAAAATCGGTTTGAGCAGTGACTTGCATTAATCGCTCAGGCTTGGCATCGACACGTAATACATCACCCTCTTGCGTTGCAATATATGAGCCACTACGCAAAATGCCAGTACGCGGTAAATCCGCACCAATATCGATGCCACTCGCTAAAGCTGCTCGAAACCGTGATTTTTGGCGGGTATCAAAAGTCAGCTCAACCGTTTCAAATGCCTGATCAGGAGAAATATCTTCAAGTCGTTGGGTGTAAATTTTCATTTAGCTTCTCTCTCCTTATTTATTTCTTTCATATCTAGAGTAATGAGACATATCATCTCTATAAAATTCATCAAAATAAGAAATAACGCTGAGCCATGGGTAATACGTCTGCAGGTTCACACGTTAATAATTCACCATCAGCCCGCACCTCGTAAGTTTCAGGATGAACATGCATGACTGGACAATATGTGTTGTGCTTCATATCAGCTTTAGTAATTGCACGCGTGTTTTTACATGGGCTAATTAACTTTTTAAGATTTAGTTTCTCAGCAACTTTTTCATCAATTGCCACTTGAGATAAAAAGGTAATACAGGTGTTATGTACACCACGCGGATAAGCCCCAAACATTGGGCGATAATGCACGGGTTGAGGTGTCGGAATTGAAGCATTAATGTCACCCATTGGTGCCGCTGCAATCATGCCACCTTTAATAATCATGGAAGGTTTTACACCAAAAAATGCAGGCTTCCATAGCACTAAATCAGCAAGTTTTCCGACCTCAACCGAACCAATTTCATGGCTTAGACCATGGGTAATGGCTGGGTTAATCGTATATTTGGCAATATAGCGTTTAACGCGATTATTATCATGAAACTCATTGTCACCCTCTAAAGGACCACGTTGAATTTTCATTTTATGAGCAGTTTGCCAAGTACGTAAAATCACTTCACCCACACGACCCATCGCCTGAGAGTCAGAAGACATCATGGCAATTGCCCCTAAGTCTTGCAGAATATCTTCAGCGGCAATGGTTTCACGCCGAATACGACTTTCAGCAAAAGCGATATCTTCAGCAATTGCCGGATCTAAATGATGGCAAACCATGAGCATATCTAAATGCTCATCAATAGTATTAATCGTATAAGGACGTGTTGGATTAGTTGAAGACGGCAAGACATTACTTTGTCCAATTGCCTTTAAAATGTCAGGTGCATGCCCACCACCCGCGCCTTCGGTATGGTACGTATGAATCGTGCGATCTTTAAATGCAGCTAAAGTTTCTTCTAAAAACCCACCTTCATTTAAGGTATCTGTATGAATAGCGACCTGCACATCAAACTCGTCTGCCACACTCAAGCAGTTATCAATGGCTGCTGGTGTTGAGCCCCAGTCTTCATGCAGCTTTAAGCCAATTACCCCAGCTTTAATTTGCTCTCGAATTGGATTTGGTAAACTCAAATTACCTTTACCTAGCAGGCCAATATTCATAGGTAAATCATCAATGGCTTGCAACATGGTTGCAATATGCCAAGGCCCCGGTGTCACTGTCGTTGCCGAAGTACCTGCCGCAGGTCCTGTTCCGCCACCCACCATTGTTGTTGTACCCGACATAAGTGCAGTTTCAACTTGCTGTGGGCAAATCCAGTGAATGTGAGTATCAATACCACCTGCCGTTAAAATTTGCCCTTCACCCGCAATCACTTCTGTTGCAGCACCTAAAGGAATGGTAATGTCAGGTTGAATATCAGGATTTCCTGCTTTCCCTATTTTCCAGATTCGACCATTTTTTAAACCAACATCCGCCTTTACAATCCCCCACCAATCGACAATCAAAGCATTGGTAATCACAGTGTCGGCAACTTCATCAGCTAAAAGTTGGGATTGCCCCATTCCATCACGAATGACTTTGCCACCGCCAAACTTAACTTCTTCACCATAAGTCGTTAAATCTTGCTCAACCTCAATAAAAAGCTCTGTATCAGCCAAGCGAATACGATCACCAACCGTTGGACCAAACATTTCAGCATATGCACGACGTGACATTTTCATAACTTATTACTCATCTCTTTCATTATCGTTGTTATGTCTAGTCCAGCTTGCCCATGACTCGGCCTGCAAAACCATAAACTTCTCGCTTACCCGCTAAAGCAACAAGCTCCACTTCCCGACTTTGTCCTGGTTCAAAACGTATTGCCGTGCCTGCCGCGATATTTAATCGAAAGCCTTTCGCTGTTTCACGATCAAACTGTAGCGCATCATTTGCTTCATAAAAATGAAAATGGGAACCTACCTGAATAGGCCGATCGCCAATATTAGCAACTACAATCTTTAAAGTTTGCCGTCCAACATTCAGCTCAATGTCTGTATCTGGAGTAATGATTTCACCAGGGATCATAAACGCTCCTTTTATACGATTGGCTGATGAACAGTGACTAACTTCGAGCCATCAGGAAAAGTTGCTTCGACCTGAACCTCAGCAATCATTTCTGGCACACCATCCATCACATCTTCACGCTTTAATAAAGTTGTTCCGTAATGCATCAAGTCACTCACCGTCATACCATCCCGTGCCCCTTCAAGCAAAGCAGCAGAAATAAAAGCGATAGCTTCCGGATAATTTAGCTTTAAGCCACGAGCTTTACGACGCTCAGCGACTAGCCCTGCGGTAAAAATAAGTAATTTATCTTTTTCTGTTGGATTGAGTTCCATATCTCTTTCCTAAATAGCATCTAATTTTCTTTAAGCAAAATACGTGCTCAAATGCAGCATACTTGTTTTAATCGTTTTTTAAATACGCAATTTAACGTAAGTTAGGTTCTCCAGATTCTTGGGAATTCTTCATCTAAATCAAACCAATAACGTCTTAATCTTGCTCTTATGGCTGCAAAAGCATCATGACAATGTCGGACATCATTTCCTAGAAAACGGGCCGAAACCACATCATCCAATAATGTTAATGTGACAGGTGCTTGCATACGCATCATCAATTCGCGAATGAGTTCGAGCTGTTGTTCTAAATAAAAAGCTGAGCGATATTTCTCAGGTGCTACGGCCCAAAAACTTCCCATTACTGCTTGATTATTCATACCTAAACACGAACTCAGCCAACGGTCTTCACCCTCAAAAAACAATGTATCTGCAACCAATAATTTTTGTTCTCGCCACAACTTAAACTGGTTGTGATAACTTCCCTGCACAAAACGTTCAGCGCGTGCCTGCCGCCCGAGTACCAACATATCCCAGCCAATAAAACTGGCAGCATGGTCAAGATGAATATGAGTTTCTGAGTGTGCTAGAGCTCCGTCAAACAGCATCGTTTCTTGTGGAACCCACTCCAAAATAGACTGATCTCGCACATGAAGATGAATATGCTGAAAGGCTTGCTTTCCATTGGTTTTGTACCATTTTCCAGCACCAGGAGTCGTTACAACCGCATGAGCTTGATCTTTGGTTTCAATTTGAAAAGTAAGATGATCTCCTCCTGCAATTCCTGCTGGAGGATGTACAATAATCGCATGACATACACCTGTTTTTTCAGGCCAGAGCATTTTTTGCACCCTTACAGGGCCATGGTGCTTTCTATGACTCATTATGGTGCGCGAATTTTCAAAACAAAATCCGAGCTCTAATCGCGCATACCAAAATGGTGCTAAAGAGTTTTTTGAAAACGTTTGTACCTGATTCATTCTGGTTCATATGTTCAAAATAAGTGCTTAAAGTTATAAGCAAAATACGCACCAAATATAAAAATAAGCAAAATGATAAAATTAGATACAATTTTTTGATTTTAATGAGTTAAAAAACAATCAATGTCTAACATAAAACCACAGTAACTCATGGAATTATTTATACAATAGCGCCCACCGTTGCTTCCATACTTGCTCTCCATGAAACTTTTTTTCGTGTTAACGCCACTTGTCTTTTTAACTGGGTGTATTTTTGGCCAATCTAGTGAGGTCAAACGTGCAGAGAAAATTCTCCATAATTTTGAATGTAAAAATGTTGAGACAAGTCAGATTGCAACAAGCTCAATTAATTCTTACTACCAACAGTCTTTAGCGGTAAGCAAAGAAAAGGCGACTTCATATGTAGAGAGTTATAAAAATGGTGAAGAGTTATTTGACATGCCGCTCGATGAAGTTTTAAAGCAACAATATCAACTTTATAAATCGGCTTGTGATTCTTTAGGTGGGGTTTCTTCTCAACCTTAATATATAAAGGTATTCACTTAATTTTTTAGTGGATACCTTTTTTAATTTTATATCTTTCTTTTTGATTAATTTTTACTCACTTTACCTTTTGTTAAAATTAAATTACATACTTAAACTTTTATTAGGCTCTTATATTTCATAGCCTGTTTACTTGTTTTTTATTTATTTTCCGAGGTTTAGATCATCATGAAAAAAACATTATTATCAGTAGCACTCTTAAGTATCCTTCTTGCCGCTTGTAGCAAAAATGAAAATAAAGCCGACACGACAACTCAAGCATCTGCTCCAGCGCAAACTACTGAAGCAAATAATAATGCTGTAGATACCGCACACACAGCTGAAAACTCACTCGATTGGGACGGCACATATAAAGGCACTCTCCCATGTGCGGACTGTGAAGGTATTAAAACTGAATTAGAACTTAAAGATGATAAAACCTACGAGCTAACCGAAACTTATCTTGGTAAAGGTGACACCAACCCATTTGAAACCCATGGTACCTTTACTTTCGACAAAGATAATACTTCAATTATTACGTTAGATGATAAAGGTCAAAACCGTAAATTCTTTATCGGTGAAAACACTGCAACTGCTTTAGATATGGAAGGTAAAAAAGTTGAAGGCTCTTTAGCTGAACACTATGTTTTGAAAAAATAATTTTTAATAATTAAAAAACCCGCTCATTTGAGCGGGTTTTTTTATGAATCAATTTTTAGTGAGCTGCGAATTGGTTCATTGTGTTTTTAGCATCGTCATGTGCTTTAAGAGCGTTGTCACCAGAGAAGATTTCTTTGTGATCATCACCGATGTCAGAACCCGCCATTGCTTGGTGTTTAACACAAGCGATACCACCGCGGATTTCTTTACGTTGTACGCCAGCAACATAAGCCAACATACCTTCAGAACCGAAGTAACCTTGTGCAAGCTCATGAGTAGAAAGAGCAGCAGTGTGGTAAGTTGGAAGTGTGATCAAGTGATGGAACACACCCGCTTCACGAGAAGCATCTGCTTGGAAAGTACGGATCTTGTCATCAGCATCAGCAGCTAATTCAGTGTTGTCATATTCAGCACTCATTAATTTAGCGCGGTCATATGCAGAAACGTCTTTACCTTCAGCAACCCAACGATCGTAAGCTTGTTGACGGAAGTTTAAAGTCCAGTTGAATGATGGGCTGTTGTTATAAACAAGCTTAGCATTTGGAACAACTTCTTTAACACGGTTAACCATGTGTGCGATTTCTTCTACGTTTGGAGTCGCAGTTTCGATCCAAAGAAGGTCAGCACCATTTTGTAAGCTAGACACACAGTCAAGTACAACACGGTCAATTTGCGTGTCAGCACGGAACTGATATAAGCCAGAAGGTAAACGCTTAGGACGGTGTAATTTACCATCACGCTTGATTAAGATTTCATCTTCTTGAGCATCAGCAATGTCAATTTCTTGAGTATCTAAGTAGCTGATGTATTGAGAAGCGATGTCACCTGGCTCTTTAACCACTGGGATTTTTTGAGTCAAGTCAGCGCCTTCAGAGTCAGTACGCGCAACAATGATACCTTCTTCAAGACCCATTTCTAAGAACGCATAACGTAATGCATGGATCTTAGCGATGAAGTCTTCGTGTGGAACAGTTACTTTACCAGCTTGGTGACCACATTGTTTAGCATCAGATACTTGGTTTTCGATTTGAAGCGCACAAGCACCAGCTTCGATCATTTTCTTAGCAAGTAAGTAAGTTGCTTCTTCGTTACCGAAACCTGCATCGATGTCCGCAATAATTGGCACAACGTGAGTTTCAAAGTTGTCGATTTGAGCTGTGATTTCAGCTGCTTTAGCAGTATCACCAGCTTCTTGTGCTTTTTTAAGCGCACGGAATAAATCGTTTAATTCTTTTGCGTCAGCTTGACGTAAGAAAGTATAGATTTCTTCGATCAATGCAGGAACAGAAGTTTTTTCGTGCATAGATTGGTCAGGAAGTGGACCAAATTCAGAACGAAGAGCAGCAACCATCCAACCAGAAAGGTAGATATAACGTTTGCTTGTAGTACCGAAATATTTTTTGTTCGCAATCATTTTTTGTTGTGCGATGAAACCATGCCAGCAACCTAATGATTGAGTGTATTTGCTTGAGTCAGCATCGTATTCAGCCATATCACGACGCATAATCGCAGCTGTATACTTAGCAATATCTAAACCAGTTTTGAAACGGTTTTGAAGTTGCATACGAGCAGCATCTTCTGGGCTAATGTCTGCCCAAGTATTGCCGAATTTTGCTTTTAATTGACGTACTGCATCAATCGCTGTTTGATATGTAGTCATGATATTGTCCTGTATTCATTTTAGGATTTCATCGATTGAAGCCTAGAGTCACGTTACTTAAATTTCTTATGACACCAGCTGCTTCCTCATGAACACAGCTTAGACTTAGCCAATCAATTAATCCAATATCCTTTGTTAATCTTCAGTATTTATTTAAAAAATATACCAATAAATCGATATTATAGATAAAACCAAAAACTTTAACACTTTGTTTATAAAAATAAAATTATCCTAAAGGAGTATAGAGTTTTATTTTAAAAACTCACTAAGTCTTATTTTTATACAATTTTTGGAGATTTTCCACTCATTTTTAAATCTAAAAGTCAATTGTAAATTAGGCTATTTTTGCCAATGCAAAAAGTCAATTGATATGCTAGAAATTGAGAAGTTATTCATAAATATATTCTATTTAGATTTCTTTCATTCAAAACTGAGCAAAGACAGTAAAAACGTGCCTTTGAAACGTCTTTCCACCCTACTTAATTCCTACAAAAAATGTCGCTTTTCTCATCATTTTTTCACACAATGATCATTAAATATGGCATAATTTGAAACAATTTCAGGGTTTTATTTTCGGTATTTTTTTTATGAATCTGGAGCGAGTAGATCTTAATCTATTAATATATCTTGATGTACTTCTTCGTGAAAAAAATGTTACGCGCGCAGCCGAACAGCTTGGGGTAACTCAGCCTGCAATGAGTAATATTTTACGTCGCTTACGTAATTTATTTAATGATCCACTTCTTATCCGTTCTTCCGAAGGGATGACCCCAACAGAACGTGCACTTGAATTACAACCTCGTATTCGAGATGCTCTTTCTGATCTTTCCATGATTTTGGAACCCCGTACCGAATTCCGCCCTTATACAAGTAATCGCGTTTTCCGCATTATGACATCTGACTATGCCGAGGCAACTTTAGTTCCTCGTCTTGTCAAAGCTCTACGCTCTGAAGCTCCAAATGTTGTACTCGACTTTCTTACACCAAGTGATGTGTCTTATAGAGACATGGAACAAGGTAAAGTTGATCTTGCAATTAATAGATTTAATGAAATACCGCAAAGTTTCCACCAAGTTTTAGTTTGGCGTGATAGTTTCAGCTGTATTCTTAATGACAAACACCCTGCTGTAACCCATTTGAATCTTAAAAGTTATCTAGATGCACAGCATATCTGGGTTTCTAAAACTGGTATGGGTGTAGGCTTTGGTGTAAATCCAGATAAACAAGGCGGTTTAGGCTGGATCGATCAGGCATTAGAACGTATTGGTCAACGTCGTAAAATTTCTGTATTTACTCGTCACTACCAAATGCCAGCATTACTTGCTCAAAATGTTGACCTGATTGCCACGCTTCCAACTCGAATGGCACGCTTACAAACTCAAAATCCTAAACTGGTTATAAAAGATCCTCCTTTTTATATTCCAGAATTTGAACTTAAAATGGCTTGGTGCCCATTATTACATCATCACCCAGCTCATCGCTGGTTGCGCCAACTTATTTTATTTGTTGCTCGTCAAATGATTGAAGAAGAAAATCGTGAATTTCTAACCAACAATTCGCAATTTTCTCACTATTAAGTAAATTTTGATTTAATTGTCGATTTTAGACATTATCTTCAAGCGCTGAGCAATCAATCTGATTACCTCAGCGCTTTTTTGTGTTAAAACATAGTCATAATAATGATGAACCTCGGGTGATTTGTGAGTCTCTTTCAAAATATCATTATCATCGTACTGCTCATCATCGCAGCAGGCTTTTTATCTTTAACTGAAATTGCATTGGCTGGCGCCAGAAAAGTAAAGTTAAAAATTTTAGCCGAAGCTGGCGAAGAACGTGCCCAACAAGTACTTGATCTACAAGAACAATCTGCCGATTTTTTTGCAGCTTCTCAAATTGGCCTAAATGCAGTTGCAATTTTAGGCGGTATTTTGGGTGAAGCTGCTTTTCGTCCCTTTTTTGTCACTTTAGTTGACCGCTTTTATGAAGGTCCTTGGACACAAACTATCGGTTTTGCCCTCTCCTTCACTTTAGTAACTTCTCTATTTATTTTATTTGCCGATCTCATGCCAAAACGCTTGGCAATGATTGCACCTGAAAAAATTGCAATTAGTGTTATTAACCCGATTCAAGTTTTTATTAAGGTGTGTAAACCCTTAGCTTGGGGAATTAATGCTATTGCGAATCTGTTATTTCGTTTATTTAAAGTCAATACAACACGCGAAGATAACATTACTTTTGATGATATCTCAGCAGTCATGGATGCAGGTGCTCAAGCCGGCGTACTTCAAAAACAAGAACACCACTTTATTGAGAATGTTTTTGAACTAGAAGAACGTACTGTACCTTCAAGCATGACGACACGCGAGAACGTCGTTTATTTCACCTTAAACGAACATGAAGATAGTATTCGTCAAAAATTAGCAGAATATCCTTACTCAAAATTTTTAGTGTGTAATGAAAATATTGATCAGGTGATTGGTTATGTTGATGCTAAAGATTTCTTAGTACGCATTTTAAATAATCAATCACCAACTCAATTAAATGAGTCTACCATTCGTACTGTACTCATGATTCCCGACACCCTCACACTCTCTGAATTACTTGACCGTTTTCGTTCTACAAAAGAGAAATTTGCTGTCGTTATCAATGAATATGCACTTGTTGTAGGAGTGATTACGTTAAGCGATATCATGATTACAGTTATGGGTGATTGGGTTACTCCTATTGAAGAAGAACAGCAAATCATTAAACGTGATAATAACTCTTGGTTAATTGATGGCAGCACACCAATTGATGACCTAAGACATGCTCTTGAAATTGATGAAATGCCTGATGAAGAAAACTATGAGACGCTCGCAGGTTTCATGATGTACCGTCTACGCAAAATTCCACGTCCAGCAGATTTTGTGGAATTTGGTGGATATAAATTTGAAGTTGTCGATGTCGACCATTTTAAAATTGACCAACTTCTTGTAACTCGAATTTTAGAACAAACCGAAACACACTCATCAATTGATGAAAACTAATCGTTATTAATTTAAATGCCCCACAATTTAGTTGGGGTATTTTTTTAAAACTAAATAACTTTTTTAAATATATTTAATAATTATTTTAGATTCATTTATTCAATTTGCTCTTTTAATTTAAAAGTATTATTATTTTATTTAGTAACTCTATTAAAGCTTAAATACTGAAAATTAATAAAATAATCTATACCTCTTAACTGCTTATAAAGTTATTAAGCCCCATTTACATTGCAAACAGACTTATGTAGTTTAGCTCAAGTAAGCCCCTAAATGCTTCTTCTTCTCATTTCACTCATCAAAATATATATAATTAAAAAAAATGCCATATAATTTTTATTTTTATAATACCTTTATATTATTTTATAATAGTATTCATTTATTATAAAACCATTATAACCTTAATATATATGTTCAGTATTTCATCTAAATATACCCATTCAAACGAATATATATTAACCAAATAAACTAAATATATTATTTGTCTTTTTAATAAAAATTAATAAGAATAACCAAGGTCAGAGTTTTGAATAAACTTGTTCAGTAAAACTATAGGCAAAGGATTGATTGTATGCTGACATTACTTGGTGTTGGCATGATTTTGTGCTTCATGTACTTAATCATGTCCAAACGTTTAAGCCCTATTATTGCTTTAATTCTCATCCCGTTTATTTTTTCTCTCATTGCTTGGGGCCTAGGTCATTACTTTGAAAGTTTAAGTCACATTGAACTTAAAGGTCTCAGTGAGATGATGCTGGATGGCATCAAAAAATTAGCGCCAACTGGCGTAATGCTTTTATTCGCAATTTTGTATTTTGCCTTAATGATCGATGCAGGTCTTTTCGACCCACCGGTTAAATGGATTTTGAAAAAAGTTAAAGGCGATCCTTTAAAAATTACTCTAGGAACTGTCTTTTTAACCACTCTCGTTTCTTTAGATGGTGATGGCTCAACCACCTATATGATCTGTGTGGCTGCCATGTTGCCACTTTATCAACGTCTAGGAATGAACACACTCATCATGACTGCACTTATGCTGTTATGTAGTGGTGTAATGAACCTAACACCATGGGGTGGTCCTACTGCTCGTGCTGCAAGTGCGTTACAAGTTGATCCAAGCCATATTTTCGTACCGATGATCCTTCCAATGATCATTAGTATTGGTTGGTTATTCTTCTTGGCATATTTATATGGCCGTTATGAGCAAAAACGTTTAGGCGTGATTGAGCTTGAAAGTCATCATGGTGACAATATTACCGTGTCGAAAGACCCTGAAGCGACGCGTCCACATTTACGCAAAGTAAATATGGTACTTACTATTATTCTCATGATTGCATTAATCAAAGGCATTTTGCCAATGTCAGTGCTATTCATGCTAGCGTTCTGTATTGCAATGCTGATTAACTATCCTGATGTTGATATGCAGAAAAAGCGTATCGCAATGCATGCAGATAGTATTTTAGCTGTTGTAGGTTTAATTTTCGCAGCAGGTATTTTCACAGGTATTCTATCTGGTACAGGTATGGTTGAGGCGATGTCTAAAGAATTCGTCGCAATGATTCCTCCAAGCATGGGTCCATATCTTGCACCGATTACCGCTTTAGTCAGTATGCCTTTGACATTCTTTATGTCAAATGATGCATTCTTCTATGGCGTTTTACCAATTCTTGCTGAAGCGGCTTCACATTACGGTATTAGCCCAGAAGCTATTGCTCGTGCATCAATTGTAGGCCAGCCAGTACACTTGCTATCACCTCTTGTTCCTTCAACTTACTTGTTATGCGGTCTTGCTAAAGTTGACTTTGCTGACCATCAAAAGTTCACATTTAAGTGGGCATTTATAACATGTATGGTTTTGATGGGCACCGCATTAGTGATTGGCGTTTTCCCGCTCTTTAGCACACTTTAATTATTCCCCTAAAAATAAAAGCCCCAAACGGGGCTTTTATTTTTATTTATTTATATACTCAATCATGGCGTCTAAGAACGCATGAAAGTGCAAGCTAATATCTTCTTCTAAAATTTTATAGGCATTATCAAATTGCACCATTGGCCAACCTTCTTTCCAAAATGGGAAGATGTCATGTAAGTCATGAGTAACTATTGCATCTTCTCGAACAATCGCTTGTGAAATTTGTGCCAAAACTTGCGCTGTTTCTGCACCATCAATAGCTAAATAATCAATACCACGCGCTTTTAAAATACGAATTCGATCTTTTTTATAGCGAATTTTTTTAGCTTGAGCTGCATTTAAACCTAGTGCAAGAGTAACTGCCTCTACAAACTTTTCTTCAAAATTTGTATTCAGTGCCACTAAAGCCTGCTTATGTGCTTCCTGACGTCCTGCTTTCCCCCCGTTACGGATGATCTCATTTGCTTCCGTATCTAGCTTATCTTTTTTCATCGACTGTAAAATGTCTAAAATTTCGATATCGCTTAAAGATTCAGGAGATTGCTCAAACATAGGAGTCTCTATACATACAACTAAAGGCGTATTCTCTCATAAAAGCGATACTAAAGCAGAGTAAAATTTTAAATAGCTCATTATCTTGACTATTTTTATAGTCCTAACTTCATAGACTACACTCATAAAATCAAATAATTCTTTGGTTATAATTTTAATTATTTGCCAAATTAATTTTACCCTGATAATATTATTTTACCCAGATAAAAATATATGGCTAAAATGAATACTAAAATCACCTATACTGCCTTCACTGGAAGCACACTTATTGCGAGTGACTCCCTTATTGAACTTGCAAAAAAACTCAAAGATCTTCCGAAAACAACGGAAAATATTCTGATTTTTAATGATCAAACAGGTCAACAAATTGATCTTGATCTTTCTGGTTCGGAACAAGAATTTCATCAACGTTATGGTGAACCGGAAGAAATTAAAAAAGTTGGACGACCTAAACTCGGAGTAATTTCTCGTGAAATCACTTTACAGAAAAAACATTGGGATTGGTTAGATCAACAAAGTGCGAGTGCATCAGCAGTAATTCGTAAGTTAATTGATAAAGAGTTAAATAACCCAAATTCTGAAGGTAATATTATGCTCGCTAAACAAGCCATCGACCGTTTTATGTCTGCCATGTTGGGCAATATGCCAAATTACGAAGAAGCAACACGTGCCTTATATCAAGGTGATCGAGATATATTTTTAAAGATGATTCAGAGCTATCCCAAAGATTTAAGAGAATATTTAACTTTAAAAACTCAAAGTATTTTCTAAACCCAATAAAAAACCCGCTTACGCGGGTTTTTTCAAAATCAATTCAGTCTATTAAAGACGAACTAATTCCACAACTTTTTCAGCTGCCTCTTCAACGGTTTCAGCAGTAACTTCTGTATCCGTACCTTCCACAGAAGTTGTGATAACCACAACACCTGTCTCACGCAATAAAGTAATTTGTTCAGCAGTTAAGTTGGCTTTTGCAATCGCAACTACACCTTGTTGGATCAATAAACTTTCTAAAACTTGAGCTTTCTCGATTAACTGTGCAGAAATCCCAATCACCGCTGGCTTTTGGCCCAAACGTGCAGCACGATCTTCAGCTGTTACAGGATTGCTATGTGCAGTCCATTCAACAGCAGCCTCAACCATACCTGCACCAACAGTTACGTTGCTTAAGCGGTCAATGAAGATGAATGAACCTGTATAACGAGAATCTTGATATTGATCAAACACAACTGGCGCATCGAACTCAACTACAACATCTGCAATTGCATTTAACTCAAGCTCTTCCACATGAGTATGTTCAAGTGTATTCACATTCACTCGATAGTGAATATTAGTGACTTTAGCAGGAACAGTCTGGGTACCAATCTTAACGTTGTATAACTTACCTTTCACGAGCGGATGTTCATTCATCCACACCACTGAAGCACGAACACTACGTGAAATTAACGGTTGCTCGCCAGCACGTACCAAAACGTTACCACGGCTAATATCAATTTCATCATTCAGGGTCAATGTAACCGCTTGACCCGCTACAGCCTGCTCAAGGTTTCCATCAAAAGTAACGATTTCTTTAACTGTTGAACGCTTACCTGATGGCAGTGCAACAATCTCATCACCAACATTGATTTCACCTAAAGCAACAGTACCCGCAAAACCACGGAAATCAAGGTTTGGACGATTTACATACTGAACAGGGAAACGGAATTCGTGTTTGTTTGATTCACGACTAATTTCCACCGACTCAAGAATGCTCATCAAGGTTTGACCCTTGTACCACGGCGTATGAGCTGACGGATTCACAACGTTATCGCCATTTAAAGCCGAAATTGGTACAAACTGAATATTGGCAGGACGGCGATCACCTAATTGGCTTACGAAAGCATCATATTCAATCTGAATTTCAGTGAAACGCTCAGGTGAATATTCAACCAAGTCCATCTTATTGATTGCAACAACGATATTTTTAATACCAAGCAAACTTGCAATAAACGTATGGCGACGAGTTTGAGTTTGTACACCATAGCGCGCATCGATCAGGATGATTGCCAAATCAGCAGTTGACGCACCTGTTGCCATGTTACGAGTATATTGCTCATGTCCCGGGGTATCCGCAATAATAAACTTACGCTTTTCTGTTGAGAAATAACGGTAAGCCACGTCAATGGTAATACCTTGTTCACGTTCTGCTTGAAGACCATCTACTAGTAACGCCAAGTCTGGTGCATCACCAGTAGTTCCTACTTTTTTACTGTCACGCGTTACTGCTTGCAATTGATCTTCATAAATCAATTTTGAATCGTAGAGTAAACGTCCAATAAGCGTACTTTTACCATCGTCTACATTACCGCAAGTCAAAAAGCGTAGAAGGTCTTTTTGTTCATGTTGCTTTAAATAGGCCAAGATATCTTGACTGATTAATTCTGATTGATGAGACATTGCTCAAACTCCACAAATTTAGAAATTGTCTTAGAAATAGCCTTCTTGCTTTTTCTTTTCCATTGAGCCCGCTTCATCATGGTCAATCATACGACCTTGACGCTCAGAACTCGTGGCTAAAAGCATCTCTTGGATAATTTCAGGTAACGTATCTGCTTCAGACTCAACTGCACCAGTTAACGGGTAACAGCCAAGCGTACGGAAACGTACAGACTTCATCTGTGGAACTTCACCCTCTTTTAGACGCATACGCTCATCATCAACCATGATTAGCGTACCGCTACGCTCTACTACGGGACGAACAGCAGAGAAATAAAGAGGAACGATTTGAATATTTTCTAAATAGATATATTGCCAGATATCTAACTCAGTCCAGTTAGATAAAGGGAATACACGAATACTTTCACCTTTGTTCACTTTACCATTGTAAAGATTCCAAAGTTCAGGGCGTTGGTTTTTCGGGTCCCAACGGTGTTTGCTATCGCGGAATGAGTAAACACGCTCTTTTGCACGTGATTTTTCTTCATCACGACGTGCACCACCAAAAGCAGCATCAAATTGATATTTATCCAAAGCCTGTTTTAAAGCTTGGGTTTTCATAATATCGGTATATTTTGAACTACCATGATCAAATGGGTTGATCCCAGCTTCACGGCCTTCTTTGTTCTGATGAACAATTAAGTCAAAACCATGAGTTTTTGCCATGTTATCGCGAAACGCGATCATGTCTTTAAATTTCCAACCCGTGTCTACATGCAATAAAGGGAATGGAAGTTTAGCTGGATAAAATGCTTTTAACGCAAGATGAAGCATAACAGCAGAGTCTTTACCAATCGAGTAAAGCATGACTGGATTTTCAAATTCCGCAGCAACCTCACGAATAATGTGAATACTTTCAGCTTCAAGTTGCTTGAGATGTGTGAGTCTTGATTCAGTCATGAACACGTCCTTCTCTATCCATTTTGCCCATAAAATCTAGAAGTAGTATTAAACCACCACCTAGAAGACCATGTGGAGGAACGAGTGCCATAACAACTCCAATTTTTCGTGATAGATAATCCAACCACAAGCCTTTATATGGCTTATAGCATTAGTTATGCATTATAGTGATTTAAAACCGATTCCTTTTGCTTGTTTTTTCATATTGATATTCGATTTAATCATATACATGTAATATGCTGATTCACTTGTATAACTTTGTAATCCTAGCTTGTGTAATCAACTTAAGCAAATCATGTTCTAGTCTTTAGTTTTCTTTAAAAGCCATAAAAAAAGAGAAGCATTAATCGCTTCTCTTTTCTAAAACATGATCTATTCTTAGAAACCAAACATTTTACGCTCTAATGGAATTTCAATACCAATAGATGCACCTGCATCATTACCCTCAAGATCCGAATCACTTACCCATCCATTAATTTTTAATGGAAGATCAGGTTTGATGAAATGTGTCCAAGTTAAATCAAGTGCTTTAATTTCATCATCTTTAGGGAATGCTTTATTGATTGCCAAGTTAGATTGGTTAACTTTAACCACCATAGCGCGACCGCTTAAACGGTTCATGACATCAAAGCGGATATCGCCCCCCACTGAGTACATTTGCCCATCACCACCCATCGCGTGACCTAATGAGAAACCATGTTGGTAATAACCATCTTTATAAATATAATGGTTATAAGAAATACCTTTTACATCACCATTGGTGCGAGTATCAGCCCATTCTGCATAAAGTTGATATGGCATATCATTGTAGCTTGACGAATAATCAACCCCAGCTAAATACATCTTTTTAGATGGAAGTAACCCAGCCTCATCTTCACCCACGTATTGTCCATAAATACCAACAGGAGCATTTAAAAGAGATTGCAGATTCAAACGAGCATCAAATCCAGCAATTTGGTTAGACCTGTCTTCAGACGCATCATAAACATTATCATTACCTTTAATCGCATTCCATAAAGAATCCCAACTTTCAGAACGTCCCTCACCACCCCATTGTAAAGTTCGGGAAGCACCTAGTTCTAAATAAGGTAACGGTCTTGCAGTTACACGTAAGCCTAATAATTTAGCATCTGGTATTGCTTTATAATCATCTAATTGACCAGCAAATGCTTGGTATTGCCAAGGTCCAATCCAAGACAACCATTTTGTCTCAAAAGCATTTTGCACAGCACGTTGTGCAGTTACCCCATAAACTGGTCGACTAGCATCACCACGAATTAAGCTACCATCGTGTCCAGGTCCCCACCATGTTGGAATTTGTCCTGCAACTACCCATTGATTCCAAAGTTTACCAGCGACATATGAGCCTTCAACATTAACGTCTTGTCCATTATCAATTTGAGGATCTTTTTCTGCATTTACTCGGATTTTAGCATCCCAGTTTTCACCGCCAGCATTAAACTCTAATGAACCTTGATATTGAGCTTTTTGGCTATCACCGAATGCTTGAGGAATATTTTTTATATCAGTTTCAGCAAAAGCACCCACTTTAACTGTATTATTATCTGCTTTTAATGCATTAAGAACTGAGTTAATAACTTTTTGTTGAGCTGGATGAGACACTTTTGCCTGAGAGAGCGCACGCTGAATTTCATCACCACTTAACGGCCAAGTAGAAGTGCTAATATTAATAACACCTTGTTGATTCAACCAATTTAAATCTGTACGTAAGTCTTCATTATTTAGCACTAAACCTTGTGCAAAAATAGCGGATGATGCAGTTGCCAATATTGCAATCGAAAGTGTTTTTCTTAGAAACATGCCAGCACAATTCTCAAAGTTATTTATGAGCAACACCTTAAATTTTTTATCACAACTTTGCAATTGTTAAACTGTGCAATTACATTTTTTAACGCTATCTTAAGATTAGTATAAGTAGGTAAGTTTCTAGATATAAAAAGTAATAAAAAAGGCAGTATAAATACTGCCTTTTTGCATCTTAGAAGATTAACCTTCTTTACGACGCATATGCGGGAATAAAATTACATCGCGGATACTTGGTGCGTCAGCAAATAACATTACTAAACGGTCGATACCGATACCTTCACCTGCTGTTGGAGGTAAACCATATTCAAGCGCTTCAACGAATTCTGCATCGTAATGCATTGCTTCATCATCACCAGCGTCTTTTTCAGCAACTTGCGCTTGGAAACGCTCAGCTTGATCGATTGGGTCATTTAACTCGCTGAAACCATTTGCTAACTCACGACCACCGATGAAGAATTCAAAACGATCTGTAACGTGTGGATTGTCATCATTACGACGCGCCAATGGAGAAGTTTCCGCTGGGTAATCAGTAATAAATGTTGGCTGACGAAGTTTAGTTTCAACAGTTTCTTCAAATACGATCGTTTGAAGCTTACCTAAACCAAAACCTGGCTTAACCTCTTCTTTCAACTCTTCACGAATAAATTTTGCAAGAAACTCGCGATCACCTACATTTTCAGGTGTGAACTGCGGATTATTCTCTAAGATCGCATCGAACATAGAGATTTTTTTGAATGGTCCTTTGAAGCTAAACACTTCACCTTGGTAAGGAACATCAGTTGTACCTAGAATATCCAAAGCCAACTTTTCAAGCATATTTTCAGTTAATGCCATTAAGTCTTTATAATCAGCATATGCCTGATAAAACTCGATCATCGTGAATTCAGGGTTGTGACGTGTTGATACCCCTTCATTACGGAAGTTACGGTTGATTTCAAACACACGCTCAAAACCACCCACAACTAAACGCTTCAAATAAAGTTCAGGCGCAATACGTAAGAATAAAGGCATATCCAAAGCATTATGATGTGTTTCGAATGGACGTGCAGAAGCACCACCCGGAATCACATGCATCATTGGCGTTTCAACTTCCATGAAACGTTCATTGTTTAAGAATGCTCGAATACCTGCAACAACTTTGGCACGGATTTCAAAAGTCTTACGTGTTTCTTCATTCACAATTAAGTCAAGGTAGCGTTTACGGTACTTAACTTCTGTGTCATTTAAGCCATGAAATTTATCTGGTAACGGACGAAGAGATTTTGTAAGAAGTTCAAAACCTTCAAGATGAACATATAAGTCACCTTTGCCTGAACGTCCGATATAACCTTCGGCAGCAATAATGTCACCAAGATCTAAACCTTTAATGGTTTCAAGAATATCTTTTGGTAAGCCTTTACGGTCAACATATAACTGAATACGACCTGTCATGTCTTGAATCACCATGAAAGAACCACGGTTTAACATGACACGGCCAGCCACTTTTACATAGACATGCTCAGCGCTTTCAATTTGTTCTTTCGACTGATCTTTAAATTG
This sequence comes from Acinetobacter sp. TG2027, assembly GCF_000302435.1. Lineage (NCBI taxonomy): Bacteria > Pseudomonadati > Pseudomonadota > Gammaproteobacteria > Moraxellales > Moraxellaceae > Acinetobacter > Acinetobacter sp. TG2027. Next base: position 81,221 of record NZ_AMJN01000048.1, read on the forward strand.
TTCTTGTAGATCAGCAGCGTAATGTTCACGCTTAAAAGTATTTGGCCAAGGACTCTTTCCAGTTTCCTTCGCAACATCTTGGATTTGCTTTAATTTGGCATGACGCTGTGCAATTAAATCGTTTTCGGAAATAGTTGGTTCAGAAGTCGATTGAGCGTTTTGTTGCGTCATCTCTGCCTCGATTAAGTAAAAATGAAGTGGCATAGCTTAACAGATTGCAGGAGTTTTTCGAATGATTTCAATCAAACAAAAATGAAAAAAGACAATTTATAGAAACGAGCAGTACTTTTTAAAGGCAAAATGACTTAGACCAATCGCTAAGATCATTTTTTAAAGCTTTTAGTAAAATAGAAAAAAATCCAAATAACCTCGATATTCAAAGGCCCTTTTGCCTTGTATTTTATCAATGAGATTGTGTCGTAAATAATGAAAATTCTATTTTTACATGGCTTGGATTCTTCTCGTGAATCAACAAAGTTCCACGCCATTTTACATCCTGAAAAGTTTTGTATTGACGTTGATTATCGCAACCTAAGTTATGCATCTGTTGAGTACTTTTATCACCAAGCTATTCAGACGATCAAACCAGATTTACTGGTTGGTCACAGCCTTGGAGGATATTGGGCCTTAAAAACTGCCGCTCAACATAAATTAGCTGTGATTGTGGCAAATCCAAGTCTTACGCCTAGTTTTCGACCTGATTATCCTCAGCTTTCCGAAGAGGAACTTACCCTCTCTAATCCTAAAATGGCTTATTTAGAATTAGGAGATGAGCAACTTGATATGTATCAGGTTCAAGAAACACTTGCGCCCTACATGAATATTGAAACCTTTGAAGGCGGGCATCATCGTTTGGCCTATCCTTCTCGCCTCAATGATTTGATTATGAAAATTTATAAAAAATATTTGGCTTAAATTGATGCCGATTGCCTATTTTTCTTCTGCCAATTTCTTGATGACATCAAATCCTTGAACGAAGCCACTTTTCAACATCCCCATATATTCAGGTAAGGTGGCCAATTCGACTCTTAAAGTAGTTATATTATCGTGTTGGCTTAAAAAATATTTTTCTTGGGAACCACTCCAGCCTTTAACTTCTTCACTTTCTAAATCTTCCTTACCATCCTTAATCATTCCTAAATGTTTAAAAATCAAGATTTCTGGCTTTTTCAATTCTTCAATGGTGGAGACCATGCCATTGCCTTCACCATCTAGGAAATAAGTTTTACCACCGATTTGCCAATCGGTACGCATTGAGGAATCTGGAGCAAAGAATTTTGTCCAAGCATTATATGTCTCTTTATTCCAAAGTAATTCCCATACTTTTTCTATAGGCGCCTCAATTTCTACTTCGTATACTAAATTTTCCATACTTAAGTTCCCTGATTTATTCCGTTCTTATACTGTCGAATTTTAATTTTCGTGTTTAATAATGACATCTGTTGAATCTTTATTTGTTGTTATTTAGCTTTCTTATTATATAAATCTTTTAAATGATCAGATACTTTTTATCTCTCAATAATTTCACAAACAAGATTAAGTTTAAAATTAACGTTAAGAATGTATTAGTTATTATTAGTTTGTGCTCAAGTTTTGCCTAAAAAACCACTTATTTGTCCTAACCTGCCATTCATCTTTGCTTACGAATGATTAAACTCCGTTATTTGCTTTACATTAAATGTAGAACTGCGTAAAAATTTGATATCCGATCAAAGGCACATTGGTTATTATTGACCGGATCGTGGTTACATTATTAATAGATGGAATAGTTTTACTGAAAGGCAGCTTTGAGCAAACTTATCAGTGCGGAGAGTCTCATGAAAAAATATCAATGTATCGTTTGTGGATGGATTTATGATGAAGCAGAAGGTTGGCCACAAGACGGCATTGCAGCTGGAACAAAATGGGAAGATATCCCTGATGACTGGACTTGCCCTGATTGCGGCGTTTCAAAAGCTGACTTCGAAATGATCGAAATCTAATGACTTACAGTAAAAGGCCATGATTGACATGGTCTTTTTTACGTATATTACCTATTACCGTATTAAATAAACAATTCTAACTCTGGAGAGAAAAATGCATCCTATCGTCATTATCGGATCAGGCATGGCGGGTTATACCTTAGCACGTGAGTTTCGTAAACTTAGCCCAGAGCAAGAACTTGTGATGATTTGTGCGGATGATGCAGTGAATTATGCAAAACCAACATTATCAAATGCATTTGCAGGTAAAAAAGCACCTGAACAGATTGCTTTAGGTGATGCTGCTAAAATGGGTACCCAGCTCAATATGCGTATTGAGCCTTTCACTTTTGTAAAAGAAATTTTAGCTGAACGTCATGAGCTTGTTCTTGAGAAAGATGGGGTAACTTCGAATCAACCCTATTCAAAACTGATTTTAGCTGTGGGTGCTAACCCAATTCGTTTGGCAATTGCAGGCGATGGTAGCGATGACATTCATGTAGTGAACTCGCTAATTGATTACTGTGCTTTCCGTGAAAATCTAGCTCAACGTAAAGACAAACGTGTTGTTATTTTAGGTGCTGGTTTAATTGGTTGTGAATTTGCCAATGACTTACTTCACAGTGAATATGACATCACTGTCATTGATTTGGCACCTCAACCATTAGGTCGCTTATTGCCAGGTCATATTGCTTCTGCATTCCAGCAAAATCTCGAAGAGGCTGGTGTTAAATTTGCATTAGGCACAACAGTTGAAAAAGTCAGCAAAATTAATAACGGCGAAGATTATGCGATTACACTCGCAAACGGCCAAACTTTGGTAGCCGACATCGTTCTTTCAGCGATTGGTTTACAGCCAAATATTTCACTTGCTAAAAGTGCAGATATTCAAACAAGCCGTGGAATTATTACTAATAGTTTACTTGAAACAAATCAAGCCGATATTTATGCGATTGGCGATTGTGCAGAAGTAAATGGCACACTACTTCCATATGTAATGCCAATTATGCAGCAAGCGCGTGCTCTTGCAAAAACCCTCAGCGGACAACAAACTGCGGTGCACTACCCTGCTATGCCAGTTGCAGTAAAAACTCCTGCAGCTCCACTTACAGTGTTACCAGCTCCAGTAGATGTAGAAGTGAACTGGGAAACAGAAGAGTTCGACGATGGTATGCTTGCTAAAGCAATTGACAATGAAGGAACATTGCGTGGTTTCGTATTGTTAGGTGCAACAGCAGGTAAACAACGCTTAACTTTAACAAAGCTTGTTCCAGATCTTATTCCAGCCCAAGCATAAGGTTTGAATCAGGAATACTCTTTTGTGAGTATTCCTTTAAGGAATGAATAACATGAATAGTGCCTTACAGTTTAATATTTCGCCGTACACATCTTTCATGCAAGAAACCAAGGTCAACTTAGGCAATGGTATTGAGCTACATGTAGAAGTAGGTGGAAAACCGGAACATCCAACCATTTTGCTGATTATGGGTCTTGGGGCTCAAATGCTTTTCTGGCCGGATTTTTTCTGTAAATCACTCATTGATCAAGGTTTTCGTGTTATTCGTTTTGATAACCGTGATATTGGCCTTTCTTCAAAAGTACGTCATGAAGGTAAACGGTTAAATACGGTTAAATTGATGGGTCGCTTTGCGCTGGGGTTAAGTAACCAAGGGGCGCCTTACACTCTGCATGATATGGCAGATGATGTATCAATGCTTATTGACCGCTTAGGCGTGACTAAAACACATGTCATTGGTGCATCAATGGGCGGTATGATTGCTCAAATTCTTGCAGCAAAATATCCTGAAAAGGTTGAAAAATTGGGGCTCATGTTTACCAGTAATAATCAGCCTTTTTTACCCCCTCCTTTTCCGAAACAGCTTTTGAGTTTAATTGGCAAACCTGAGTCACGTGACGAAGAAGGTATTGTTAATCACAGTTTAAAACTATTTCAATTGATTGGTTCACCTGGTTACGTCAACCAGATTGAAGCAATGCAAACTGCACGCAAACTTTATCAACGTAGCTATTATCCTGCTGGTGTACTTCAACAGTTTTTAGCAATATTATGTACAGGCTCCTTACTTCAACTGGACCGTGAAATTAAGCAACCTGCGTTAGTCTTACATGGCTCTCGTGATCGCTTACTTCCACCTAGTCATGGTAAGGCTGTAGCAAAAGCAATTTCCGGTGCTAAGTTTGAATTAATTGATGGAATGGGGCATGATATCCCTGCACATTTTATTCCTCAGCTTAGCGGTTTATTTGCGCATCATTTTAAATCATCATACTAGGACACTATGGCTGCATTACCCTCACTAAGACAGCTATCATATTTAGTTACGTTGTCGGAAACTTTGCATTTTACTGAAGCAGCACGCCGCTCTTTTGTCACGCAATCGACGTTATCAGGCGGCATCATGGAGCTTGAACGATTGTTAGGTGGCGTTCTGGTAGAGCGTGACCGTCAGAATGTGCGTTTAACACCATTGGGTGAACAAGTTGTTGCTCGTGCCCGTGTACTACTAGCAGATGCTCAAGATTTAATGCGATTGAGCCGTGAAATGAGTGAACCGTTAACAGGTGATTTGCATTTGGGAGTTATCCCAACCATTGCACCTTTTATCCTGACACGGTTACTTGATGAAGTGCATCAGCAGTTACCTAAAATTCAGTTGCATCTACATGAAGCTCAAAGTGAAAAAATTGTAGAGCGTCTAGAACACGGTAATCTAGACATGATTGTTCTTGCTCTACCGTTTGATACTAGAGGTCTAAAAGTCGCTGAAATCTCGAAAGAAAATTTGTACCTTGTATGTAGTAAGCAAGATACAAATGCTTTGCAAGCAAACTCACTAGATGATCTTGATTTATCGAGATTAATTTTGCTTGAAGAAGGCCACTGTTTACGTGACCACGTTTTAAGTGCATGCCCTATCGGTGAACGTAAAAACGACAACCGTTTAAAAGCAAGCTCTTTACCAACTTTAGTTGAAATGGTTTCTTCTGATTTAGGTTTTACCCTTTTACCAGAAATTGCAATTGAAAATAGTATGATCAAGTTTAATGATCAAATTACTGCAAAACCAATTGAAGATGCCCCGAGTCGCACTTTAGCACTAGTCACTCGTAAAAGTACGCCGCTACAAAGTGAATTTGACGTGTTACTGCAAATTATGCAGAAAATCACGACAAACCTACATGAATAAAAAAAGGAGTCTTCGGACTCCTTTTTATTTTATTGAGGTGTAAGGGATGCCCACTTAAACACCCAAGCAGATTGCATATTCAAACTATTATCAGAAATAATTTTTTCTCTAATAATCTGTGCTATAGCATAGTCGTTGGCTGGATCTATCATGACTCGTATTCCTTTAGTCGTTGAGCTGGTTACAACCTTATAGCCCTTTGCTTCAAGCTGTGACTGAATCCTATTTGCTTTATTTTGATTAGAAGCTAGCGCAACTTGTACCATCCATTTTTTTTCACCATTTTCTAAAATTTCTTTAGCGATCGCAGCATCAAGTTGTTTTTTATTTTCAGAATTTTTCTTTTCTTCTTTTGTGTGAACTTCCTCATTTTTCTTTTGCGCTAAAAACTCATCTTGCTTTTGTTTTCTTTTTTGGATGATTATTGTTTTATTCCTTACCTCACTCTTTTTAGTTTTATCATTGGAAATGGGCGCAAAATAAGGATATATCGCTTGATCATCAAACCTTTGAAATACGATGATATCCCCATAACACTTCTGATCTGCGTAGGCGGTCACTGGCATTATCCCCAAAAGTATTCTAATAAGTAAATTTCTAATAAAGCATTGCATCTTATTCATTTACCGAAGTTAAGTATATTTAATGCGGCGTATTAAAGTAGATTTCACATGATTTGTATATTTTTAAAATTCAATGTTTTATGGAAAAAATCACATATTTTAAAAACATCTTGCTATGTTTCAAATTATTATCGTTTACCCAACAACCATTTAGAAAAACTAATTAAATTATTTTGAATTTCAGTGAATTAAAAAAGCCGACATTCTGTCGGCTTTTTTAATTAAATTTAAAACTTATTATTTAATAATTTCTAATAGTGCCCTTTGAGCATTATGCAATTTTTCACCCTCTGCTGGCTCAGCACGCACCCACGTACCATCTGACTGTAACAACCAAGCTTGCTGGTTATCTTGCAAATAGTTCACTAGTCCTTGTTGATAAATACGCTTTTTCAATGCAGGATCTTCCACAGGGAAACATGCTTCAACACGGTTAAATAAATTACGATCCATCCAGTCTGCGCTTGAGCAGTAAATACGCGCATCGCCATTATTGCTGAAGTAATAAACACGGGTATGTTCAAGGAAACGTCCTACAATTGAACGTACCCGAATATTTTCCGATAGGTTCGGTAAACCTGGACGTAAACAGCAAATAGAACGAATAATCAGATCAATCTGAACACCCGCTTGAGATGCTTCATATAATTTATTGATTAATTGAACTTCCGTTAAGGCATTCACTTTCACAATAATTTGAGCTTTACGCCCCGCCTTAGCATTGGCAATTTCTTCATCAATAAAGTTGATGAGCTGAGCATGTAAGGTAAATGGTGCATGTAATAGCTTTTTCAATTTCGCCATTTTGCCCATACCAGTCAACTCTTGGAAGATACGGTGCACATCTTCACACAGATCTTTATCAGTCGTCATGAGACCATAATCGGTATAAATTCGAGCATTCATTGCATGGTAGTTACCAGTGCCTAAATGAACGTAACGCACAAGTTTGTTATTTTCACGGCGTACCACCATAATCATTTTGGCGTGAGTTTTATAACCAACAATACCGTAAACAACCACAGCCCCTGCTTCTTGTAAAACGTTAGCCACTTCAATATTTGATTCTTCATCAAAGCGGGCACGTAATTCAATAACCGCGGTCACTTCTTTTCCATTACGCGCAGCTTCCGCCAAAATCTGTACAATTTCAGAGTCAGCACCACTACGGTAAAGTGTCTGCTTGATTGCCAATACTTGTGGATCGCGAGCAGCTTCACGAAGTAGCTGAATCACGGGAGCGAAAGATTCAAACGGATGATGAAGCAAAATATCTTGCTTCTGCATTGCAGAGAAAATGCTCTCGGTCTTTTTAAACACTTTAGGCACAACCGGCGTATGTGAGTCATAACGCAAATGAGGGCGTTTAAAATTTGAAACCAGACGAGCCAAGTTTACAGGGCCATCAACTTTGTATAATTGCTCATCGGTTAAATCAAATTCTTCTAATAAGTACTCGTAAATATGCTGCGGACAGTTATGAGTTACTTCTAAGCGAACAGCACGACCAAAACGTCGAGAACTTAATTCACCTTTTAAAGCTTTTGCTAAATCTTCAACATCTTCATTTAATGCCAAGTCAGCATTACGTGTAACACGGAATTGATAGCATCCTGTTGCTGTCATGCCAGGGAACAAATCGGACACATGTTCATGAATAATTGCAGATAGCATGACGTGATGTTCTTTACCACCTGTTAACTCATCTGGCAGTCGTACAACGCGAGGTAATGAACGTGGGGCTGGAACCACGGCTAAATCAATTTGACGGCCAAAAGCATCTTTACCTTCTAAGGTAATAATAAAGTTTAAGCTCTTGTTTACGAGACGTGGGAACGGATGCGCTGGATCTAAGCTAATTGGGGTTAATACAGGTGCAACTTGTTCTTGAAAATACTTCTTAATCCAAGCTGACTGTGCTGGCGTTAGTTCACCACGACGGAGGAAGCAAATATCTTCTTCACGTAACTTAAGTAAGATTTCTTCATTTAAAATACGATATTGACGTTCAATCGCAGCATGAGCAGTTTCAGAGATTTTTTGTAAGACTTGTCTTGGCGTCAAACCATCAGGGCTACGACTCTCATTGCCCAGAGAAAATTGCTCCATCACCCCCGCAACACGAATTTCGAAAAACTCGTCTAGATTACGTGAAAAAATGAGCAAGAAATTCATTCGCTCAAGTAATGGATGTAAAGGGTCTACCGCTTGCTCCAATACACGCAAATGGAAGTCAAGAATAGACAGTTCACGATTTATATAACGGTCATTATAACTATATTCTGTTGGGGTCGTTGGTGTAATCGCTGTATTCATGTCTAACTCAATTCTCTATCCAGCCAAAATCTCTATAAAACAGTATGCTGCAAAAATATGACAATTTGGTAAAAACTAAAAAATTTACACATCTTTAAAACATCATTATTCAGGAATCTGGGTGCTATTCATATAACGTAGAATAACGCGTTTTCTATATTGTAGTTTACGATCGTTGCGGTGATCTTGATAATATTTCGGATCAGGCAATAATGCGGCCAAAAAAGCAGCTTGTTCGCGCGTTAAGCTTCTCGCACTTTTACCATAATAATATTGCGCGGCTGCTTCTACACCATATCGATTTTTGCCAAATTCAACAGAGTTCATATATACCTCAAGAATTCGGCGTTTTGACCACATTCGCTCCATCATCCAAGTTGCGATAGTTTCTTGGCCTTTTCGAATAAACGAACGCTTATTGTATAAAAACAAGTTCTTTGCCAGTTGTTGAGACACAGTAGAACCACCCGCAACAACCTCTCCTTCTTCATTATTCCGCTCTAGAGCAAAACGAATGCCATCCCAGTCAAAACCATGGTGATGAATAAATTTTGCATCTTCCCCAGCTAAAATCGCATGCTTGAAATTGTCGCTAATATCATCATAGTCAAGCCATTCATGAATGATCGGCTCTGAAGTATCTGACCAATAATCAATTCGCATAAACATGGTGGTATCAACTTCATGTGTACGCCACCAAACCAAACTTGAGAAAATCCAAAGTTGAATAAGGAGAATTGCCCCAATAAAAATTAACAACACGCGAACAATAAAAGCTTTCATGTTCGTCCTGATCTCCTGTATTCAACTTTTTTCATGTTAAGCTGTTAAGCATGTTCATATATAACAAAAGCATAGCATGACTCAATATCAGCCTCCGCACATTAATCGTAAACTCAATGTACAAACTTGGTGGCTGACCGCCTTATTGATCTTGATTAATGTAGGTTTGTTTGTCTGGCAAATTGCAACTGGCGTCGATATTAGCGACCCAGCCATGAAAGATGCTATTCATTGGGGTGCTGATTTTACACCACTTACTTTTTCTGGGCAGCCTGAACGCTTATTTACCAGCATGTTTTTTCATTTTGGTCTTGTGCACCTCATGCTTAACATGTGGGCCCTCTATATTTTCGGTAATGTTGCAGAGTCTCTATTTGGTCGCTTCTATTTTATATGCCTGTATTTAATTGCTGGCTTATTTGGTAGCCTTCTTAGTAGCTATATGACCATTCAAAATGGGCATGAATTACTACAACATTTTGATCAGAGCTTACTTCCTCATGTCAGTGCAGGTGCTTCAGGTGCCGTGATGGGATTAGGTGCTGCGTTAACAGTACTTTCTCTATTTCCCCCGCTTCCGCATCAGGCCTACATACTCGATAAAAAAGCTTTATTAATGGTTATGGCAATCAACCTTATTTTTGGTTTTGTCGCAACGGGTATTAATAATGCCGCGCATATTGGCGGCATGATTATAGGAGCATTCCTTGCACTAATCTGGTACTTAAGCTATGTCAGCAAGTTAAAAACTATACTTCAAATTTTAGGTTTATTAGGCGCAGTAATTATTACAGGTGGTTTTTATATGTACTGTGTACAAATCAACTCACCGTTACTTCCACTATGGCATGAAATCATCATCCAGAACCCTGACATTATTCCTTAAACTACAATTGGTTTAATTCTCTTAAACTTTGTAAAGGTGGTAAATTACAGAGATAGCCTAGTCGATAACGACCAATCAGAGCACAAACCAGCATCATGCCAAAAGGTAAAATCAGCCAGATTTCAATATGCCACTGTATTGCCATATTCATTTTATAGCTTGCGATCGCACTAATCACTTCTGCAAAACAGCAGGCAACTATGCCTGCTAACAAACCTAAAAACCCAATCTCAAAACTGAGCATTTGCTTCATTTTATTTTTAGATAAACCAAATGAGCGTAGTAAAGCAACTTCACGGCGTCGCTCATCCATTAATAAATTTAGACATGCAATTAAAACGAGTATTCCAGAAAAACCAACTAATGCCGCTAGAACAGTTACTATTTTGACCAAAACATTCATTAAGCGTTTTACTTCATCTAAAATCCGGTCAACATCAATAAATACTGTATTTGAGAACTGCTGAATAATAGTAATCATTTTTGGTTGATCTTGCTTAGGCACATAGAAACTACCTAAATAACTTCCAGCATTTTCATCTAAGGTTTTAGGTGAAAAAATAAAGAAAAAGTTAGGGCTAAAACTTTCCCACTCTACACTCCGGAAGTTCACAACTTTGGCCTGTAAGTTGCCTTCGGGCAAACTAAAAGTAAGCTTATCTCCAATTTGAATTCCTAAACTTTCGGCAGTTTTACTTTCGACTGAAACTTGTCCCACACCATCAAACTGGGCTTGACCACTTGTAATGACATTGTCATTTGGTAGTAGATTTGATTGAGTCAAATTCAGTTCACGGCGTAAAGAATTGTTTTGCTTTATAGCCTCTTCTGAAAAAGGCACATCATTCTTAGCTAACAATCGGCCACGAATATTTGGATATAACGGCGTGCTTTGCCAGCCATTCTGCTTTAATTGTTGCTCAAATGCTTTTAAATCAAATGGAGGTAATCCATAAACAAATTGATTCGGTGTCCCTTCTGGAAGTTGTTGCTGCCAACGCTCTAATAAATCTGTTCTTAATACACTGAGTACCGTAATGAGGCTTAAGCCTAAAGCCAATGCAGTAATTTGTAAGGCGCTTTGTGATGGCGAACGAATATAAAAAGACAATCGATTTTTCAGCTTTTTTAAGCTACGAAGCAATAGCCAAACAACGGTGTAAAGCAAAATACAAAGAATAATAATTGCCGCTAAAACCAGAATGCTGAGCATTAAGTTTTCACTCAATACCAAACTAAAAACAACTAGGCTAGTGATTCCTGCAAAAAACATAAAAAATAAAGATTTGCGAGATTTGGCTTGCTCCCGAATAACACGAATTGGAGGTGTATTTAAAAGCTCCCAAATGCTTGGCAAAATAAAACCAAGCAGCACAATCACGCTGGTAAAAATCGCAATTGGTAAAGGCCCGATTAAAAGAGGTACAACCGAAAAACTTAACTCTAATTGAGGGATCAATTGCAGCATAAGTTGCAGCAGACCAAACCCCATGATTAAACCTAATAGGCTTCCTAGCACAATTGAAATCGCACTGACAATACAAAGCAATCCAATATATGCCCACAAGATTTGGAACTTACTGGCGCCTAAGCATCTAATAAGTGCAATGTGATCTTGGTTTTGTTGAACATATCTTTGACTCGTTAAAGCGATGGCAATACCACACAATAAAATCGTTAAAATATTGGCCAATTGCAAAAAGGTATCTAAATTTTCAAGCGGACGTAATAACCTACTGTTCGATTCACTTGCATCACGTAAACGCAAGCCAGCCGCTTCATCTACATCTTTAGAAGGTTGATGCTGTTGCTTAAGTTGCTTTGAAAATGACTGAACCTGTTCAGGGCTACCTGCCATTAATAAACGATAGTCAATTCTGCTGCCTGTCTGAATCGCATGAGTCTTAGCAATATCGGCTTGATGAATAATAACGGTTGGCGAAAAGCCTGAAAAACCAAGTTCCTGATTTGAATCACGCACAATCACGCCACTAAAACGGAAGGTACCATCAGCAATAGAAACAGTATCTCCTAGCTTTACTTTAAGTAAATCGGCTGCTCTTTGACTTAGCCAAACTTCCCCAGATTGAATCGCTTTAGCGCTTGGTTCAATTTCCAACTGTCCTCTGAGTGGAAATAAAGGCTCAATTGCCTTTACATTCACCATGACAAACTGATCTTGGGTATGTGCCATCGAGCTAAATATAGTGACATTAGTTTGCTTTAAACCAAGCTGCTCAGCTTTCTTTTTCCACTGCTGTTCGATAGGCTCGTTATTCGACAGAACTAAATCAGCACCCAGCATTTGTGAAGCTTGCAGACTGACTGCATTTTTAACTTGGTCATTACTAAATTTCAGGGCTGTCGTTGCGCTAATCGCAAGCGATAAAGCAATAATGAGTAGATATAATCCACCCGTACGAAAACTCTGTAGCAAAAGTGGTTTGAGAAGATTACGCATAGTTTAACCACCCTGTACTGTCTTTAGTCGGCCATCATCTAACTCAACATGACGCTGACAAAGGGATGCTAAATTACGATCATGGGTGACTAAAATCAGAGTCGTACCTAACTCTCGGTTTAAATCAAAGAGCAAGCTTTCAATTTCTTGTGCTGTCTGACCATCTAGGTTTCCAGTCGGTTCATCCGCAAAAATAATTTGTGGTTCTGCAATGAGAGCGCGTGCAATGGCTACACGCTGCTGCTCGCCACCAGATAAGACTTTAGGCGTTTGTTCAACTTGACGACTGAGCCCTACTCGATGCAACCAATCTAAAGCTTTTTTCTCAGCTGTTTTATAATCAAAGTCTTTACGTAATCGTAAAGGTAACATCACATTTTCAAGCGCACTCAACTGAGGCAGAAGTTGAAAAGACTGAAATACAAAACCAATATGCTGCATTCTGATTTGGGCACGTTGTTCCTCTGTTAACTGATGAACAGCTTGACCACACAACCAGACTTCTCCTTCAGACGGTTGATCTAAAGTCGCCAAAATTCCTAGTAAGGTTGATTTACCTGAGCCGGAACGTCCCGTAATTGCTACCTGTTCCCCTTCAAAAATCTCTAAATCAATATCTTTTAAAATCGTAAACTGATTTTGGTTAATCTGAATAGTTTGTGTAACTTGATGGGCAGCAATGATGGGTTGTGGCATGATGTGAAAAGTCCTATGTATTCAGAATCAGGGTCGAAGTACAAATGTCTAAATCTTTTTTGATTGGTTCTAAAAGCATCATGCTCATCTCATTAAGTATGCTGCCTATGTTTGTATCGGCGAAAACTATTTTAATTTTAGGAGATAGTATTAGTGCCGGTTACGGAATTGATCCCAAACAAGGTTGGGTACAATTACTGCAAAAACGCTTAGACCAACAGTATCCCAAACAACACAAAGTGGTCAATGCAAGTGTTAGTGGAGAAACAACAAGCGGCGCTTTAGCCCGATTACCTAAGTTATTACAGACCTATAAGCCAAATGTGGTCGTGATTGAATTAGGTGGAAATGACGGCTTGCGTGGGCAACCACCTCAAATGATTCAAAAAAATCTGGATCAGCTCATTCAATTAAGCCAGAAACAAAAAGCCAAAGTTATTCTTTTTGGCATGAAGATTCCGCCAAATTATGGGGCTGCGTATAGCAAAGCTTTTGAAAATAATTATAAAGTTGTAAGTCAAAAATATCAGGTGAAACTACTACCGTTTTTTCTAGATGGTGTTGCTGGTCAAAAACAGCTTATGCAAAATGATTTAATTCATCCCAATGCTCAAGCGCAGTCAAAACTACTTAATTTAGCTTACCCATATATAAAAGGTGCCCTATAGGCACCTTTTATCTTTAAGTATTCTTTTTAATATGATCAGAAATCAAAAAAAGTAACTTCACCAGTTTCGAGTGAATATTCTGCACCGACAACAATTAATTCACCTTTTGCAATCAGGCTCTCTAACACCGCTGAACCATGGCGTAATTGATTTACCGAAGCAAAAACGTTTGAACGCACCGCATGACATGATAATTTTTTCAAATCATTTTTTAAGTCAGTCTGCATTAAAATTTCAACTGATGGACGAACGCGGTTCACAATCGACATTAGGTTAGATGATGGCGGGTGATCAGGATTCATTAACGTATCAATTGTTGCTTGAATCGCACCACAATGGCTGTGTCCTAATACAACTACAACTGGGCAGTCATAACGCTCTGCTGCGAACTCAACACTACCGACTTGTGAAGGTGCAACCACATTACCAGCTACACGGATTACGAATAAGTCACCAAGACCTTGGTCAAATACCATCTCTGCTGGAACACGAGAATCTGAGCAGCCAAGTACAATTGCAAACGGATTTTGATCCTTTGCCATTTCAGCGCGTTCCTGATGAGATAAGGTTTTTGCAAGGGAAGTATTTCCATTTACAAATCGTTGATTACCGGCTTTCAGACGATCTAAAACTTCTTGCGCAGTAGGCATTTTATATTTCCATTGTTTTTTCAAGGTTGGAAATCATTTTAATGTGTCAAAATTTGAATGTCACTGACAAAAAATAAATCCTTTTCTATGAAAAAATTTAAAAATACTTAACCTGCTTTAATGTAGAGCTCACTGCATATTCGCTACTGTTTAGTGAAAAAATAGACATACTTTGGTTCTCGGATTGACTATAATTTTCTTCATTCTAAACATTTGGCAAATGACTCATTGGCAAAGTTTTTCAATAATTTTTCAAACTCGCTTAAGCTTCAAGGATGAAATCTATGACAAGGCTGTCCACATCAATTATGGCCTCTATGAAAAAAACTGCTACCGCCCTGACTTTGGCTTGTAGCGTATTGTCAGTGATGAGTATTTCTCAAACACAGGCAGCCGATAATATTGATGTGACATTCCAGAATGTACTACAGCAAGAACGTAGCTGGGCAGGCCTACAAAGCAAAAGCTTAAAAGTCGGTGATGTGACTTGGTCATATAGCGAAGGCGGCTCTACAACAAAACCGACTTTACTCCTTATTCATGGTTTAGCGGGTAGCCGTGATAACTGGAACCGAGTGGCTCGTTATCTCACCACAAATTATCATGTCATTATTCCTGATTTGCCGGGTAGTGGCGAAACTATCGTTTCCCAAGATTTCGATTATTCTGTACCAAATCTTGCTGAAAAATTACGTCGCTTTGTTGAGGCTGCAAATTTAAAAGGTCCAATTCATATTGCTGGGCACTCACTTGGTGGCTCTATTGCCCTACTCTATGCTGGACAGTATCCATTTGAAACCAAAAGTTTATTTTTAGTAGATAGCGGCGGTATTTTTCGCTCAGCCAATACAATTTATTTAAAAGATCCTGCTTACCTCAAACAACTTTTAGTGTCTAAAAAAGGTGACTTTAATTATTTATTAAAACAAACCATGTTTAATCCTCCGTTTATTCCTAAAGAGTTTCTTCAAGCTCAAGAAAAGTTGATGATTGATCAGGCACCTCAAACACAAAAACTGGTTGATCAATTGATTGCACTTAATAAAGTCTATACACCAGACTCCTTTGCGGTACTTACCAAAACGATCGATGCACCGACGCTCATTCTATGGGGTAAACAAGATAAGATTATTAATGTCGAAGTAGCAAGTGAACTAAAACGACTTTTAAAGAATGCTCAGCCTCCAGTTATTTTAGAAAATGTAGGCCATATGCCGATATTGGAAGCTGAACAGTTGGTTATGCAACAATATCTACCGTTTTTACTTAAAGTAGAAACAAATCAGTCGTCAAAAACGACCACACCTTAAATAAAACTTCGGACTTGTGAGACCTTATGTCTACCCAACCACTTATTGAAAAACTTATTGAAGCTCATCTAGATTTTTTAGATGAGCAATTTGCTCAGACTCAGGTGATCCAGCAAGAGTTTGAGCAATTTTATCATTGGTTGGGGAGTCGGCAATTACAACATCTGTGGACTTTTGAACAAATTCAACAGCTCATTCAAAAGCAGATTTTAGATACGTCTGCTTCTGATTTCCTGATTGAACAAATTGCTGAGCATATTCGCTTTGCATTGATTCATCCTGCAAATGAAACCGCAACTGTTGAAGATGTTATTCCTGTTCTAACGATTGACCGAATTGCACAATACGTTGCAAGTAAGGAACAGCACCGTAAAAAACTGATTAAAACGATTGTGAATAACCCTGCTTTTTCGGCCCTGCTCACGCAACTGATTCAGCAAACAATGCATGATTATTTAGATGAATCCATGTCAAAACGCGTGCCCGGTGTAGGTCGTTTTATGAAAATGGGGAAATCTGTTTTAGAAACAGTAACCGATTCAAATCTGGACGATACGATTAATCATTATTTGCAAAAGAATATTTTAAAACTCAGCCAAATGAGTGAGCGTGTTTTAAACCAACATTTTGACAATGATAAGCTCTACCATTTTCAGGCAAATGTTTGGCATAAAGTTAAAACTATGCCACTTTCTGTTTTAAAAAATTATATAGAAACTCAAGATTTATCAAAAACGGTTGGGTTAGGGCATGAAATCTGGGACCACATTCGCCAAACTGATTATTTAAAACAACAAGTACATGATGGTATCTATACTTGGTATGCACGTAATCAAGAGCGTAGTTTTGACTTGTTACTTCGTGACCTCAATATCGATGAAAGCTTAGTGCAACATGAGCTGACCACGTTACTTGTGCCTGTATTACAGCAGTTAATTACAACAGGACATTTAAGACGTCGTGCCCGTGTGTACTTAGAGAAGTTTTATTATTCTGAAAAAGCATTAGATATTTTAAATAACAAAGGCGCTTAGAGCGCCTTTGTTATTTATGTTGATTAGAAAGAATATTTTAAAGAAGCGTAATAAGCTCGACCTGGTTCATTATAAGTTTGGCTGATTGAATTACTATCTCTTAAAATTTGTTTATCAAACAAGTTACTTACACCAACACGTGTACTTATATTGTCTGAAAATTTATAACCGAGATTAATTCCAGCGGTACTATAACTTTTTACAGTACTTGGTTTAAGCGCAGAATTTGCTCCACCTGAACCAATACCAGATTCGATTCTACTTTCTGCAAACTGACGTGATTTTTGACGACCATATTGAGTAAATACAAAATTTACATCTAACTGATCTGTGATGTCATAATCAAAAATTGAGTTAATTGTATAGATTGGAACTAAAGATAATGGATTACCTGTTTGTTTATCTTTTGAATCCATCATATACGTAAAGTTATTAGTCCAGCGGATATCACCGAAATCTAATCCTAAGCTTCCTTCAAAACCTTGAATTAATGCTTTAGGCGTATTTTCCCAACGTAAGATATTCCACTTGGTACTGGTCACAGCTCCTGTATTTGCATTCGTGCTTGAACCATCAACTGTTCCAACCACATTTGTACCAGCCACAATTTTATCTTTATAGTCATTGCGGAACCAAGTTAAGCTTGCATTCACGATATCTTTTTGGAACTGGATACCAAGCTCTTTGTTTACCGAAGTTTCTGGTTTTAAATCACCATTACCTTGCAACAAGCAACGTGACTCAATATTGGCCGGACAACCATTCCCATTTGTACTTAATAAATACCCTTCGGCATTTTGATACATATTCGGTGCTTTATAAGCTTTTGCTACCCCACCTTTTAAAGTGAAATAATCGTTAAGTCTTTGGGTAATATTTAAGCTTGGACTCCAGTTAGAACCAGATTTACTATGGTCATCAAAACGCAGACCTAACACGACATCTGTGCTCTCTGTGAGTTTCAAGTTATCTTCAATATATGCAGAAGCAATACGTGACTCCATTTTACTGCGATCGCCTTTAGCCAATTGATCGCCATAGCCTGAACCACTACTGTCTTTCCCTTGATTTGTCGACACATTATCTTTAAATCTGTCTTCAACCCATTCGGTACCAAGTGTTAATACATGTGGTACATAATATTCAAAAGGAATATTGGCTTCACCATTAAATCGAAGAGTTTCTAAACGTGAAGTGGCTTTATCATCAAGGTTATTAATTTTTCCTTCTGTACTACCGCCCAGGCCTTCTGGAAGGCGTTTATTATGCGTTTTGTCATATTGAGCAACGAGTTTACTCTTACCCCAAGACCAATCCCCCTCATGTGTTAATGCATAGCTATCACGGTACATAGTATTGGTTTCTTTACCAATAAGTTCTGAAAGAATCGCATCCGCCTCAGCATTTGCATTTAACTGAGAGTCACCAGAATAAATATTACCTTGTTTGCTAGAAGAGACATCAAGCAAAACAGTTTGCTGATCTGTTGCCTGCCAAGCTAAACGACCTGAAATATCTTTATTTTTAACGCCTTCACGCCCAGCTGCGGTACTACCAATTGATTTATTAATATCAACATCGTCAGCTTCTGTTTTATTGTAATTACCATATAAACGATAAGACAAAACGTCTTTAATCAGTGGCCCACTTACGTTAAAACCAACACGATTTGATGCACCTTCTTTAGAGTCTTCAGGCTGTGACGTATAAAACTCTACTGAGCCATGGGTTTCATTAGTCACTTTTTTAGTAATGATGTTAACCACACCACCTGCCGCACCAGATCCATAACGAGCTGCTGCTGGACCACGTAAAACCTCAATCGATTCGATTGCTTCTGCTGGCACCCAGTTTGAGTCACCTCGTGTATCACGCTCTCCTTTCCAGCCATAACGGACTGAATTACGAGAATTAATTGGTTTTCCATCCACTAAAATAAGCGTGTTTTCGGGCCCCATTCCACGGATATCAATTTGTCTATTATTGCCACGCTGACCTGTTGCGCTGTTACCTGTTAAGTTGACACCAGGCATACGGCGCACATAATCAGAAATATCATTACGAACTGGTAGTTTTTCTAAATCTTCTTGGGTGATTACTGATACACCGAGCGACTGCTTCACCTGCTCTTCAGCTGTTACAAAAATTGTTTCCAATTTCACAGGTTCAGCAGGCTTTTCTAATGCTTTTTCAGCTTGTTCTTGCTCATTTTGTGCAGCATAAGCCATAGACATCATACTTGCCAGTACTGAAACAGAAAGCACTGACTGGATAATACGCTTCGACATAAGTATTCCCAATATATTGATTTATTAAACATCTCTCATTTTCAGTTCCGCATTGTAACAAAGATAAATAAAATTACAAATGATATTGATAATAATTATCATTATTTATATTGAATAATAAAAAAACCTCATTGCGAGGCTTTTTTATTTCACTTTTCAAATAATTTAATTATTTGAAGTAAGCACCTTCAGCTTGTGTATGGTCTGTTTGGTCAACCACACGTTGAAGCTCAGGAATGTTCTCTCTTAAAGTAGTTTCTACACCTTGTTTCAAGGTAACATCAATTGCAGAACAACCTTGGCAACCACCACCAAATTTCAATACAGCAGTTAAACCGTGTTCTGGATCATCTTGTACTTCTACCAAGCTACAATTTCCGCCATGCCCTGCAAGACCTGGGTTAATTTCTGCTTGAAGAATGTAAGTAATACGTTCTTCAATCGAAGCATCTGGACCAACACGTGGAACTTTAGAATTTGGAGCACGGAAAGTGAGCTGACCACCAAAACGGTCCTTGTTGTAATCGATTACGGCATCTAAAAGATAAGGAATAGATGGCGCATCAATATATGCAGGAAAATCAGGATAGTCCTGTTTATAATCCGTTGGGATCACTTCTTCTGGCGCACTATATGCCATACAGCATTCCGCACGTGGCGTACCCGGATGCTCAACAAAAATTCGAACGCCAATTCCCGGAGTATTTTGCTTCGTTAGTAAATCGTGCAAATACTCTTGTGCAGATGGTGTAATCAAAAGGTTTGGAATTTCTTCTGCAACAGCAGTGTTGGTGTTCTCAGTCGACATAACAATATTCCTCAAGCTGATGCCTTTATATTAACCGAAGATGAGGTGGATTTAAAAAAAATCAACTAAATTTGTCGGATTTATACACAACAGGGTTTCAAGTTAAGTTTTTAATGGCATTATTGAGCTCAGTATTGATCATTTTTTAAATATTTCTTATGTTGCATTTGCCGTTTAACCATACAGTTACTCTTATTATTATTACGGTCATTATTTCTTTACTTGCTTTTAGCAATCAAAATGTAATGAACCGATTGATTTTTTGGCCGCCTGCAATGCAACGTGGACAAATTGATCGATTCATTACACATGGCTTTATCCATGCCGATGGAACACATTTACTGTTCAACATGATTACCCTGTTTTTCTTTGGCAGTATCATTGAAAGTTTTTACCGCCAATATTTCTATGACATGGGTTTTGTGTTGTTCTATTTAGGTGGCTTAATCTTTGCGATTTTACCAAGCTATTTACAACATAAAAATGATGCGAATTGGGCCAGCCTAGGTGCTTCAGGTGCTGTTTCAGCCGTTTTATTTGCTTATATTCTGTTTCAGCCATGGAAGCTGATTTTTGTATTCTTCATTCCTGTACCCGCTATTATTTTTGCGATTTTATATGTGGCGTACAGTATTTGGGCTGGTAAGCGAGGTAATAGTAATATCAACCATAGCGCTCATTTGTGGGGTGCAGCTTACGGGATCATCGTAACCATTTTACTTGAACCTAAAGTTATTCCACATTTCTTAGACCAGCTTACCCGTCTTCCTTTCTAAACGATATAAATCAAAGAAAAGCCCGTTATGGGCTTTTCTTTTTTTGTGATTTATTTATCTGCATAAATTCTCAGTCTTTTTTCTGATTTTCTTTGATCAATTCGTTGTTTTGTTTGCAAAAACCATCTGATTAAACTCATGCCAATTCTTTTAATAATTCAGACGATACAATGAAGTACAGAGCAATTTTATCTAGCCTTTCCATTGCCTTATTTAGCTTATCTCTGGCTGGATGTAATGACAACGATAATCAAGAAAATGTCGTAAGCACGCCTAAGCAACCCAATATCTTATTTATTATGGCTGATGACTTAGGCTATTCAGATTTAGGGGCTTTTGGTGGCGAAATTCACACCCCTAATATTGATAATCTGGCTCAAGAAGGTCGACTTTTAACGGATTATCATACTGCCCCGACCTGTTCGCCAACACGCTCTCAACTTATTTCCGGTACTGATCATCATTTAGCTGGTATTGGTGCAATGGCGGAACTCACCCCAGAGCATTTAAAGGGACAACCAGGTTATGAAGGCTATTTAAACGAACGTTCTTTATCGATTGCCCAAGTACTTAAAGACAATGGTTACCGCACGTATATTAGTGGTAAATGGCATTTAGGCTTAACCCCTGAAAGCAATGCACATGCTAAGGGTTTTGATCATTCATTTACCTTATTACAAGGTTTAGACCATCATTTTAAACAAGCTCCAAGTGCCTTTAAACGAAATTCAACTTATACAGAAGATGGGCAAATTATTCCAATTTCGGCATTACCTGATGACTTTTTCTCTACCAACTATTTTACCGATAAATTACTCAGCTACTTAGATTCAGGCAAAAATAGTGGCAAACCGTTCTTTGCTTATGCTGCCTATACGGCGCCTCACTGGCCAATTCAAGCCCCAGCCGAATATCGTGAAAAATATCGCGGAGTTTATGATGTAGGTTACGATGCAATTCGTAATGCCCGCATTTCTAGACAAAAACAGCTTGGAATTATTCCTGCAAACTTTGATGCAGCAGAACCAATTGCGACTCAAAATGCTCCACAAAAATATGGGAAATGGGATGAGTTAACAGCCGAACAAAAGGCACTAGAAGCTCGTAAGATGGAAATCTATGCGGGTATGGTAGAAAATCTTGATGCCAATGTCGGCCGCATTATTCAATATCTCAAACAAAATAATCTTTATGACAATACTTTAATTTTCTTTGTTTCAGACAATGGCGCAGAAGGTTTTGTACGTGGCGGATATGGCAGTGAATCTGGTTTTGATAACTCGGTAGCCAATGTTGGCACACCTACTTCATATCACTATATTGGGCCACGTTGGGCCGAAGTCAGTGCGGCACCTTTCCACTTATGGAAAGATACGGCGGGCGAAGGCGCAACGACTGCCCCTGCTATTGTGAAATTACCAAATCAGAAAAAAGCAGAAGCAACCAATCATAGCTTTGCATCTGTACTCGATGTTTTCCCTACCTTACTAGAATATGCTCATATTCCAGTACCACAAGGTCAATATAATGGCCGGGCCATTAATACGCCATCTGGAATTTCATGGAAACCTTTGCTTGAAAACAAAACCGATACTATTCGCCCTGCAAATTTTAGCTTTGCCGATGAGTTACATGGCAGCAAATATGCAAAACAAGGTGAATGGAAAATCGCACTTCAAGGGCGGCCTGAATTAGGCACAGGGACTTGGGAGCTATACAACATTAAATTAGATCGCGGTGAAAGACAAAACGTTGCTCAGCTTTATCCTGCAAAAGTTCAAGAACTTTTATCGGTCTATCAAAAATATACTGAAAAAAATGGTGTGCAGGAATATAACGCCAAATGAAATTGAAGCCATTTTTAGTTACCACAATCAGCCTGTCTATTATGACGGGCTGTAGCCAATCTTCAAAAGTTTCTGAATCTAGGCCTTCGATGCAACAGCAAACTTCTTTAGCTGATTTAGGATCTATTGAAAAGTGTCAAAACTATACTGGTCTGCCTCAGGGTTGGCTCAAACAGACGACAGCAGGAATGGTTTTAATTGCCGATGGAGATTTTAACTTTGGTTCTGAAAAGGCCTATCCTGATGAACTTAATTTTGGAAAAAAGCAGCGCGAAGTCAAAGGATTTTGGATTGACCAAACTGAAGTTACGGTCGCTCAATTTGCAAGTTTTGTAAAAGCAACTGGCTATATTACAGATGCCGAAAAACAAAAACAGGCTGCTGTTTTTTCACCAGATCCTGATCATCCACAGCAATGGTGGCAACTAAAATCTGGATATACATGGAAAACTCCAAACGGCAGTACGGGTACTATAGCAACTCCTAATGAGCCTGTAAGGTATGTGAGTAAAAATGATGCTGAACATTATGCAGTGTGGCTAGGACGTGACTTACCAACAGAACTAGAATGGGAATATGCAGCTAAAGCCAATTCAAAAACTGATACGCCTTTACATCAGGCCCCTACTGATGAACATCAACATCCGCAAGCCAATTACTGGCAAGGCGAATTCCCTTTTCAAAACCTAAATCAAGATCACTTTAAAGGTGTTGCACCCGTTGGATGTTTTGCGGCAAATAAATTCAAACTATTTGATATGATTGGAAATGTATGGGAATGGACATCTTCTCCTTATCAAGGTGCTCATGACCAGCATATGGGAAATTATTCTGATTTACGTCAACAAGAAATCACCAGCACTCAATATGTAATTAAAGGTGGATCTTTTCTTTGTGCACAAAATTATTGTTCACGTTATCGTAGCAGTAGCCGTTATCCACAAGATTTTGATTTAGCTGCAACACATGTTGGATTTCGGACTATTTTACGGTCTCCTTAATTTCTACTTAATTCGACTGATTAAAGATATTTTTTAACCAAAATTAGATCGAAAAATAATCAAAATGTTTTTATAGTACAAATGAGAATGATAAAAAAGTGAGAACAAGATGAAAACTTTACTTCTTTGTGCCGCAGCAATTTTCACAATGTCACTATCAGCCTGTGCGGTCCATACACCTGAAGGTAGTATTGTGATTGACCCTGATTCACCATATTACGGACATCCAGGAGGCTTTTGCCCACCAGGACAAGCTAAAAAAGGACGTTGTTAGAAATACCCTCTTTTAAAGTAATTTTGAAGTTAATCTAAAGAAATAGGCTTCAATCAAGTGATGAATTGAATACTAAATGGAGGGTTCCAGCCCAAAAATAGATGGGATGAAACTAGAAAATTATGGTGTAAAAAAATCACCATATCCCCAAGATTTTTAAAAGACAATCTTACGTTGTCTTCTATCTAGTTTCACCCCAATTCTTTCTTATTCCGTTTGACTTTTCTTACCGCTTAAGAAAAAAGTCTAGTTTTTAATCATTTCTGTATCTCTATTATTGATACATTTTGA
Source organism: Acinetobacter sp. TG2027 (assembly GCF_000302435.1). Taxonomy (NCBI): domain Bacteria; kingdom Pseudomonadati; phylum Pseudomonadota; class Gammaproteobacteria; order Moraxellales; family Moraxellaceae; genus Acinetobacter; species Acinetobacter sp. TG2027. Next base: position 105,103 of record NZ_AMJN01000048.1, read on the forward strand.
ACATTTTACCTTCAGGTTAATACTGATGTATTTGCTTAATACAAAATAAACATTTATGTAACGTAAGTCTATAAAAATGTTCTAAAAATGTGAAAAAATTAAGGCCAAAATGAGATGAATTTATCATAATAACTTTCTCTTTCACGTTTCATCACATAAATAATCAATATTATTTTGTCAGTTATTGCCACTCGTTTCCTTTCATTGGCATAGATAATGTATACACATGTATATTAACCCAGTCGTATAAACGAGATATTTTATGTCCAGCACAAGTCAAGTCGAAGGTCTACAATTTCCGGTACACGCCCCAACAAAAAAACAAAGTACATCTCTTACAGGCCAAGAGATTTTGTCAGAGGCCTTATCTATTGTAGATAATAAAACCGCACAACAAGTGTTGAATGAAAAAAACTGGCGAAAAAACTATCCTTTATATTTTAAAGCTCTTGTTAAACAAGGGATTTCTAATATCAACAACCCAATTACTATTGCGAAGCAAGGGTTGCATAAAGCTCACCATATTTTTGATTATTATCGTGATGGTAAACACTACCTTTTAAAAGATGCAGTTCATATTGCTTCATCAACTCCTCTTTATACAGTAAAACTTAAAGGTGAAAGTGACGCAGCACCAGAGTGGTATGTTCCTTATAAAGGACAAAAGCTGAGTGGACAAAGCTTACTGGACCAAATTCAACGCTGGGAAGAAGCTGGTATTATTGAACCAAGTCATGCAAAGGCTTTGCGTGAAGCTATTGCTCATCCTGAATGGTTCGATTTGTCTGACCGTACGATGGTGCTGTTTGGTGCAGCCTCAGAAGCAGGACCACTGCCTTGGTTAGCCAAATGGAAAGCAAATATTGTTGCCGTAGATTTACCAAACTCACGAGTCTGGGGCAAAATCTTAAATACGATTCAACAAGGGAATGCAACACTCATTGCACCATGTGTTGAAGCCGTTGATTCGTCAGCAAAAGCTTCTGATTTAAAAGATAAGCTGGGTGCAAATTTACTGACTCAATTACCAGAAATATCACAGTGGCTGGTGCAGTTTCCACAAAAGTTAGATTTGGCAGCAATCGCCTATTTAGATGGTGAAAAGCATGTCCGCGTTTCCATGGCAATGGATAGCATTATGCAATTTGTGAGCGAGCATAAGCCTGATACAAGCCTTATGTTTATGTGTACTCCAACCGATGTTTATGCAGTACCAAAAGAAGTTGCAGAGGCTGCTCAAGAGAAATTTAAATCCCGCAGAAAAATGCAAAAATTGGCAATAAAAGGCGTTTCTGCTCTTTCGCTCAATCGTTTTTTTCAAGCGCCATACCAAGACTTGATTACATGTGAAAATGGAAAAACTTATGGTATTGCCGACTGCTTAGTGGTTGAACAAGGTCCAAACTATGCTTTGGCAAAACGTATTCAACAATGGCGTGCTATTTTGGCCCGCCATCAAGGACAACGTGTCAGCATTAATATTGCACCATCGACAACCACTCATTCAGTGACTAAAAATCCATTATTGAAAGCAGCTTTTAACGGCGCAGAACTTTTCGATGTAGAAGCATTTAGCCCTGAAACCACCAATGCCATTATGGCGGCGCTCTGGATTCATGACTTAAGAAATGAGTCTTCTGTGGCGAATCCTGAAACTGTCTTAGACCATCCGCTTGAACTTATGATGGAAGGTGCCAATCATGGTGGATTATGGCGTGTGGCTTATTTAGCACGAACTGCCCTACCTTTTGCCGCAATTTATGGTTTTGCTACCGAAAAACTTCCTTTTAGAAAATCATCTAAAAAATAATTTGATTAAAGCCCAATCTTAGAATTGGGCTTTTTTCTAAAGTTTCTTTATTTATCTTGAAAGTGCGATAGATATTTTTGCATTTCATCAGGTGGCACCATGCCGCCCCCAGTAGCCCATATTACATGAGTTACCTGCTGAAACTGCTCAGCTGTAAACTGGTGTAAAGCCAAGTAATCAGGACTCGTCTGTACGTAATACGGTCCCATCATGCCTGCTACCGCAGAAGGCTCAAGCTGAATATTCTCAGTTTGATTTAAAAGCGCAATAAGCTCATATAAACGTTCATCGTGAATGGTGTAGTAGCCATCGATTAATTGTTGCATAGCACGCCCGACAAAACCTGAAGCACGCCCTACCGCAAGTCCGTCTGCCGCAGTAACGTTATCAATGCCAATGTCATTAACTGAAATCTGATCATGCAAACCTGTGTGGACACCAAGTAACATACACGGCGAATGTGTTGGTTCTGCAAAGATACAGTGTACATGCTCACCAAAAGCCAGTTTTAGTCCAAAACTCACCCCACCAGGCCCACCACCGACGCCACACGGCAAATAAACAAATAATGGGTGTTCAGCATCGACTTTAATTTGTTTTTGCTCAAATTGCTGTTTTAAGCGTATTCCTGCAACGGCATAACCTAAAAATAATGTTGTTGAGTTTTCATCATCAATGAAAAAGCAGTGTGGATCTTGCTCTGCGGCTTTTCGTCCCTCTTCAACAGCTACGCCGTAATCACTAGCATATTCTACAACGTTAACGCCGAGTGAACGTAGTTTGTCTTTTTTCCACTGTCTAGCATCAGCCGACATATGAACAGTGACTCTAAAGCCGAGTTTGGCGCTCATAATGCCAATAGAAAGCCCAAGGTTGCCTGTAGAACCTACTGCAATTTGATACTTAGAAAAGAATGCCCTAAATGAATCTTGATCTAATTTACTATAATCATCTTCTGGTTTGAGTAACCCTGCCTGCATGGCAAGTTTTTCAGCATGTGTGAGCACTTCATAAATGCCACCACGTGCTTTGATAGAGCCTGAAATAGGTAGATGACTATCCTTTTTCAGCCAGAATCTTCCATTAAGCTGTACTTGTTTTGCTGAAGAAAGTGCTTGTTGCATATGAGCAATTTCAACAATATCTGATTCAATTTTTCCCTGTTGTGCTTGAGTTTCAGGAAATACTTTTGCCAAATAAGGTGCGAAACGCGCTAGTCTTGCTTCTGCTTCACTTACATCCTTAGCGGTTAGTCCAACTTTTTCTAAAGCTTCTTTTAAAGGATAGCGATGAGGTGTAAACCAAAATGTTTCTTGATAGGCTTGAAGTGTTTCAATAAGTGGAAATTGTTGTTTTAGCTGATCTATTTGAACCGCATTCATAATATATCCTGATATAAAATTTTAAGCCCAATCTATAAAGCTGTTTGATGGCCTATAACAACCTATTAATTTATAGATGAATGTATATGAAAAATAGTCTCAACTTTAAAAACTAAACAAATAAAAAAGCCACTGTGAACAGTGGCTTTAATTTTTTAAATGCTTTTATACAAACTGTAAGAATAACCAGTACAAACCACCTGACAAGCAGATTGTTGCAGGAAGAGTAAATACCCATGCAGAGAGAATTGTCTTCACAGTATTAAAGTTTAAACCTGATTTATTCGCGACCATCGTACCCGCAACAGCACTGTTTAAAACGTGTGTTGTTGAAACTGGCATACCTAAACCATCAGCAGCTGCAATTGTACTCATTGCAACAAGCTCAGCAGACATCCCTTGACCATAAGTCATGTGATGCTTACCAATACGCTCACCTACAGTCACAACGATACGTTTCCAACCCACCATTGTGCCTAGACCAAGTGCTAAAGCAACAGCCACTTTTACCCAAGTCGGAATGTATTGTAAGAATGAATCTAAGCTACTACGGTATTCTTTCACAAGCTTTTTCTGTGAGTCATCCATTTTTGGTAAAGCATCTGCTTTATCCAAACGCTTAAACGTCGTGGTGCTTAAATACATGTCATTACGAATTTCGCTAATTGCAGCTTCAGGAATATCTTTTAAGTTGCTATAGCTAGAAACTCGCTCACCCAAGTGATCAGTCATACTTGCCAATGCAGGCACAACTTCCGGAGTTTGCTGTTTAGTTTGAATATATTTAGTCAGAATAACACGTGCTTTTTCATCGGTTAATTCTGGCTGATTTTGATTCAAAAATACGGCAGTTTGAGAAGAAAGCTGATGGAATGATTGAACTTGCTGAGTATCAAGATTTTTATTTAATGAATAAGCCAACGGCACCAGACCAACCAAAATCAGCATGATGAGTCCCATACCCTTTTGACCGTCATTAGAACCATGTGCAAAACTCACACCTGTACAGGTAAAGATCAAAATTGCACGAATGATTGCTGGTGGTGGTTTATTCCCTTCAGGTGGCTGGAATAATTCTAATTGGCGTTTAAAAATAGTTTTAACCAACAAGAATACAATCGCTGCAAAAGCGAAACCAATTAAAGGTGAAAATAATAATGCCTTACCGACTTTAATCACCTGATCCATATCAACGCCACTGGTCGTCACGCCAGTCGATGCACTCAATAGATGGTTCATAATGCCCACACCCAAGATTGAACCAATCAAGGTATGTGAGCTAGATGCAGGAATACCTAAGAACCAAGTACCCAAGTTCCAGAGAATCGCAGCAATAAGAAGCGCAAAAACCATTGCGAAACCTGCACCGCTACCCATATTCATGATCAATTCAACAGGTAACAATGCAATAATGCCGTAAGCGACTGCGCCGCTTGCAACCATTACCCCAAGGAAATTACAAAAACCAGCCCACATGACTGCAACCGGTGCTGGTAAAGCATTGGTGTAAATCACTGTTGCCACTGCATTTGCAGTATCGTGGAAGCCATTTACAAACTCAAAGCCTAAAGCAATCAAGAGTGCAGTTGATAAAAGAATAACTGAATAAAGACTCAAAGGTGGTACATGCGCTAAATCCGCACTCACCTGAAATCCAATATAAATAAGTGTTGCAACAATAATCGTCAGAAACACCGGCATAAAAAATTTAGGTGTCGGGACATGTACATTCGTCGATTTGACTTGCAGGTTTGCCGCAAGTTTTGAATCCGAAACAGGGGGTAGATTAGAATTCATGCAGACGGTAAGAGGATAAAAAAATCCTCTGTATTCTTAAATTAAATTATGACAATTATATGACAAAGCGGCGCCTGATGAAGTCAATTTTTCACATTTTGACCTCATTTGATGCACCTTTCCTCTATGATTTTTATTTTTTTATTTAAATACAATAATTTACATAAATCCCCACCCATCTATTTTATGACTATTTTTGAAGCAAGAATATCTAAAAAATTACCTGAACGACTACTTTTTAAACACCGAAACTGTCATAAAACCGAATATTGGAGATAAAATATTTCAATATCATGATCATTTTATGAATATTTGATGAAAAAACAGTCTTCATTTGTCATAAAAGCCGTTTTTTAATGAATCTATTACAGTGAATGATGGGTCGTTATAGGTCATCAATTGCGCAACTATTCTGTTACAATAGCGCCGCATTTTTAAATTCATATAAAAGATCGGGGTTTTCTATGTCTACGCTTGCCACCCTAAAAGCGCTTCTTGCTAAACGCATTCTGATTATTGATGGTGCAATGGGAACTATGATCCAGCGCCATAAATTGGAAGAAGCTGACTACCGTGGTGAGCGTTTTGCCGATTGGGCACATGACTTAAAAGGTAACAATGACCTTCTAGTTCTGACACAACCTCAAATCATTCAAGGTATTCATGAAGCTTATCTTGATGCTGGTGCAGACATTATTGAAACCAACAGCTTTAACGGCACACGTGTTTCTATGTCGGATTACCACATGGAAGATCTTGTTCCAGAGATTAACCGTGAAGCAGCACGTTTGGCCAAAGCAGCGTGTGAGAAGTATTCGACTCCAGATAAACCGCGTTTTGTTGCAGGCGTGCTTGGGCCAACATCACGTACTTGTTCAATTTCACCTAATGTAAATGACCCTGCCTTTCGTAACATTACCTTTGATGAGCTAAAAGAAAACTATATTGAAGCGACTCATGCGTTGATTGAAGGCGGTGCAGATATCATTTTGATTGAAACCGTATTTGACACATTAAACTGTAAAGCTGCGATTTTTGCGGTAAAAGAAGTCTTTAAACAGATTGGTCGCGAATTACCAATTATGATTTCAGGGACCATTACCGATGCATCGGGTCGTACCTTAACAGGTCAAACTGCCGAAGCGTTCTGGAACTCTGTACGTCATGGTGACTTGCTATCGATTGGTTTTAACTGTGCGCTTGGTGCAGATGCCATGCGTCCTCACGTAAAAACCATTTCCGATGTCGCAGATACCTTTGTTTCAGCGCACCCAAATGCGGGCTTACCAAACGCTTTTGGTGAATATGATGAAACGCCAGAGCAAACTGCAGCATTCTTAAAAGAATTTGCAGAAAGTGGCTTAATTAATATTACTGGTGGTTGCTGTGGTACAACACCAGACCATATCCGTGCGATTGCCAATGCGGTAAAAGACATTGCCCCTCGTCAAGTTCCTGAAACTGTACCTGCATGCCGTTTGAGTGGTTTAGAACCATTTAATATTTATGATGACTCATTGTTCGTTAACGTGGGTGAACGTACTAACGTTACAGGTTCGAAAAAATTCTTACGCTTAATCCGTGAAGAAAACTTTGCTGAAGCTTTAGAAGTTGCACAGCAACAAGTGGAAGCTGGCGCACAGATTATCGACATTAACATGGATGAAGGGATGCTCGATTCGCAAAATGCGATGGTGCATTTCTTAAACCTTGTGGCTTCTGAACCAGATATTTCACGTGTGCCAATCATGATTGACTCATCAAAATGGGAAATCATTGAAGCTGGCTTAAAATGCGTACAAGGTAAACCCGTTGTTAACTCGATTTCTTTAAAAGAAGGTTATGACGAGTTTGTAGAAAAAGCTCGCCTGTGCCGTCAATATGGTGCTGCGATTATTGTCATGGCATTTGATGAAAAAGGTCAGGCCGACACTGCTGAACGTAAACGTGAAATCTGTAAACGTTCTTATGATGTTTTGGTTAATGATGTCGGCTTCCCTGCTGAAGATATTATTTTTGACCCAAACGTATTTGCAGTAGCAACAGGTATTGAAGAACACAACAATTATGGCGTCGATTTCATTGAGGCCACAGGTTGGATTAAACAAAACTTACCGCACGCTATGATTTCTGGTGGTGTGTCGAATGTTTCGTTCTCGTTCCGTGGTAACGAGCCTGTTCGTGAAGCCATTCACTCTGTGTTCTTGTACCATGCCATCAAGCAAGGCATGACCATGGGTATTGTGAATGCTGGCCAAATGGCAATTTATGATGATATTCCAGCCGAGCTAAAAGAAGCTGTTGAAGATGTCATCTTAAACCAAAACCAAGGTGAGTCTGGTCAGGCGGCGACTGAAAAATTGCTTGAAGTGGCTGAAAAATACCGTGGCCAAGGCGGTGCTACAAAAGAAGCCGAGAACCTTGAATGGCGTAATGAATCTGTAGAAAAACGTCTTGAATATGCGTTAGTCAAAGGTATTACCACTTACATTGATGAAGATACCGAAGAAGCTCGCCTCAAAGCCAAACGTCCTTTAGATGTAATCGAAGGCGCTTTGATGGACGGTATGAACGTGGTTGGTGACTTGTTCGGTTCGGGCAAAATGTTCTTACCACAAGTTGTGAAATCTGCACGTGTTATGAAGCAAGCTGTGGCTTGGCTCAACCCGTACATTGAAGCTGAAAAAACAGGTAGCCAATCTAAAGGTAAAGTCCTGATGGCAACTGTTAAGGGCGACGTACACGATATTGGTAAAAATATTGTAGGTGTAGTACTCGGCTGTAATGGTTATGACATTGTTGATCTTGGCGTGATGGTCCCTTGCGAGAAAATCTTACAAACTGCAATTGATGAAAAATGTGACATCATCGGCTTGTCAGGTCTGATTACTCCATCTTTAGATGAGATGGTATTTGTTGCGAAAGAAATGCAGCGCAAAGGCTTTAACATTCCTTTATTAATTGGTGGTGCGACTACTTCTAAAGCACACACTGCAGTAAAAATTGATCCTCAGTACCAAAACGATGCTGTGATTTATGTTGCCGATGCTTCACGTGCGGTGGGTGTTGCAACCACTCTCCTTTCGAAAGAAATGCGTGGAAACTTTATTGCAGAGCACCGTGCTGAATATGCCAAGATTCGCGAGCGCTTAGCCAACAAACAGCCAAAAGCTGCAAAATTGACCTATGCTGAGTCAGTTGAAAACGGTTTTAAAATTGACGAAAGCTATGTACCACCAAAACCAAATCTTTTAGGAACACAAGTTCTCACTAACTACCCTCTTGCAACCATTGTAGAGTATTTTGACTGGACACCATTCTTCATTTCTTGGAGCTTGGCAGGTAAATTCCCGAAAATTTTAGAAGATGAAGTGGTCGGCGAAGCTGCAACAGATTTGTATAACCAAGCTCAAGCGATGTTGAAAGATATTATCGACAACAATCGTTTTGATGCTCGTGCCGTATTCGGTATGTTCCCTGCACAGCGCACTGATGCAGACACAGTGAGCGTATTTGATGAAGCTGGTCAAAATGTTACGCATACTTTTGAGCACTTACGTCAGCAATCTGACAAAGTGACAGGTAAACCAAACTTGTCTTTGGCAGATTATATTCGTACTGACCGTGAACAACAGGACTACTTAGGCGGATTCACTGTATCGATTTTTGGTGCAGAAGAACTGGCAAATGAATACAAAGCTAAAGGTGATGACTACTCTGCAATTTTAGTTCAGTCATTGGCAGACCGTTTTGCTGAAGCTTTTGCCGAACACTTACATGAACGCATTCGTAAAGAGTTCTGGGGCTATAAAGCGGATGAACAGCTTAGCAATGAAGAACTGATTAAAGAGAAATATGTCGGTATTCGCCCTGCACCGGGTTACCCTGCTTGCCCAGAGCACTCTGAAAAAGCGGTGTTGTTCGACTGGTTAGGTTCTACCGACAAAATCGGTACTAAACTGACTGAACACTTTGCAATGATGCCACCATCTTCGGTGAGTGGTTTCTATTATTCTCATCCACAAAGTGAATACTTTAACGTGGGTAAAATCTCACAAGACCAACTTGAAGATTATGCAAAACGTAAAGGTTGGACACTGGATGAAGCGAAGCGTTGGTTAGCGCCGAATTTAGATGATTCGATTGTTTAAAATCAAAATAAATCCATTCATTCCCGCTTGTTCGGGAATGAATGGATTTATTTAACTTAATTGAACTCTTACTTTATGTTTATCTCATATCGACATGAAGTATGCGACTAACCCTGCTAGGTTTTTTAAAAATTAAAACTTTCTGAGGTATAATTTCAATATAATTATTTTTTATATTCTTGGCAGATACAAATCTACCAACATTCTCAGAATTCCCATCTGGAGCCGTATAAAAAAATTTAATATAAGACTGGTTTGTATTTAATAATCGTTTAAACCGTTTGGCGGCATCTATAGTACGTATATAAAATAGTCCATCTTTATCTTCTACTTCCCAATAATCATTCAATAACAAGCTCCCATAACTTGCAGCCTCCGAATGATTTAATACAATATCCGCAGACCACACACATCTTGTAATTTCAACATACTCTGAACAACCTCTAAAATTAAAATTAAGTTTAGAAAATAATCCAAGATTATATAGGAGTGATAATGATTTTTTATAAAAAATCATTCCTTGATGACGTTTATTTTTATTAAAAAATACAACACCTTCTGGAGTTTTGGTGACAGCACTAAATACGTAAATTGCGTCTGGCTTAGTATATGGAGAATATAAGCATGATGCCAATAAAAAACTTAATAATAAAATGCATATATTTTTAATTAAACTCAATAGACCGCCCTCATTTAATATAATTATAAAAATAAAAGTTTATACCATAAAAAATTTTCATTTAATAATAGAATATATATAAAACAATCCTATATACTCCAATCAACCCTATAAATATTTAATATTTTGAAAATTCTATTTGTATTTAACAAACAAATATACATTAAATAAAAATAAAATTCACCTCAATTCTGTTAAAATTAAAATTTTAAATATTCTTAGCTACCTATTATATTTTATTATTGAATTTAAACAAAAAATCCCCCAACTTTTAATATTAGGAGATTTTAAATAATCTATTTTGGATTCTATCCTAAACAGAAATTAATCTACTTCAAATGTGACTTAATCTTCTCTTTAACTGCTTCAGTTGAAATACCATATCGATCATGCAAAGTGGGTAATGCGCCTGCATCTAAAAATGCATCTGGCAAACCAATCATGTCAAAACGAGGATGTTGCCCATTTCTTAGAAGTAGTGAGCCGACAGCTTCACCTAAACCACCAATCACTGAATGATTTTCGGCAGTTAAAACAGAACGGCCACCTTTTGCGACTTCGGCCAAAATAGTTTGTTCATCTAAAGGCTTAATGGTAGGCACATGCAGCACAGAAACCTCAATGCCCTCTTTTTCAAGCTCTTCGGCTGCCTCAAGCGCACGCATAGTCAATAGACCAGTGGAAATAATGAGTAAATCTTTACCCGGTTTAATCACCTGTGCCTTACCCAATTTAAACTGGTAGTTGTATTTATCGAGCACTAACGGAACCTGACCGCGTAATAAACGCATATATACCGGACCATTATGCGCGGCAATCTGAGGAATCGCCTGTTCTATTTCCAAGGCATCACATGGATCGATAACCATCAAGTTCGGCATAGCGCGGAAAATCGCAATATCATCTGTCGCTTGATGACTTGGGCCATAACCCGTGGTTAACCCCGGAAGTGCTGCTACAATTTTGACATTCAGGTTATCTTCCGCAATTGCCATACAAATAAAATCGTAGGCACGGCGTGATGCAAATACGGCATAAGTTGTTGCAAAAGGAACAAACCCTTCACGAGCAAGTCCTGCTGCTGCACTCATCAAAAGTTGTTCTGCCATACCCATTTGGAAAAACTTGTCTGGGTTTTCTTTAGCAAAAATATGTAGATCAGTGTATTTAGATAAATCTGCTGATAACCCCACAATATCGTCACGCTCTTTTGCTAAGGCATTCAGTGCATGTCCAAATGGTGCTGGTTTGGTCGGTTGGCCCTCGGCAGCAATAGAAGCAATCATTGCCGAAGTGGTTAGTTTTTTCTTAGGAGGATTAGCTAACTGGCTCATGGTGTATTCCTTACTGTCCGTAATGGGTCAAAATATTTAAAGCATCGTCCCATTCATGTTCATCAACACGAATGAAGTGTGTTTTTTCGCGGCTTTCCAAGAACGACACGCCTTTACCCATTTTGGTGTCACAAATAATGACACGTGGGCATGCTCCCTCATGGTTTCGTGCTTGTTCGAATGCTTCAAGCAAAGCTTCCATGTTGTTGCCATCCACACGTTGGGTGTACCAACCAAATGACTGCCAACGATCAACAATTGGCTCAAATGCTAAAATTTCACTGGAGTGCCCATCTGCCTGCTGATTATTCACATCAATAATGGCAATTAAGTTATCTAGTTTCCAATGCGAAGCAGACATCACGGCTTCCCATGTTGAGCCCTCATTTAGCTCTCCATCAGAAAGTAAGTTATATACAAAAGCATCCGACTTTTTCTGTTTCAGCCCTAAACAAGCACCGACTGCAATTCCAAGACCATGCCCCAATGAACCACCTGTAATTTCCATACCCGGTGTGTAAGAAGCCATGCCCGACATTGGTAACCGACTGTCATCGGCTCCGTAGGTTTCAAGTTCTTCAAGCGGAATAATTTTTGCTTCAATTAAGGCTGCATAGAGTGCAATTGCATAGTGCCCAATAGACAGATAAAAACGGTCACGGCCTTCCCATTCAGGGTTCTCTGGCTGATATTTCATGGCATGAAAATAAGACACGGCGAGCAAATCTGCTGCCCCTAAGGCTTGCCCAACATAACCTTGCCCCTGTACTTGCCCCATACGTAAAGCATGTTGGCGAATGTGGTAGGCACGTTGTTGCAACTCGGCAATTTGGCCTGCTTTATCAACATTTAACATTGTCATTTACTATTCCTTATTAACGATTGACCAGTTTTGCCGGAACACGCAGAACCAGACTGGCACCGAAAATTAATACTGCTGTGATTAAGAACATGCCGATTGCATTTGAACCTGTGTTGGTAGTGACCCAACCGATCAAATAAGGTGAGCAAAATCCTGCAAGATTGGCGAAGCTATTCACTGCTGCAATACCTGCCGCTGCGGAAACACCACCCAAAAAGTTGGTCGGTAACATCCAGAATAAAGAGGATGCCGTCAGCACACCTGAGGCTGCGATGCAAAGGCAAATTAAAGAGAGCGTTAGATTTGAAGCGAATAAAGTCGCAAATGTGAGTGCTATAGCGCCTGCACACATCGGAATAATTAAGTGCCAGCGGCGTTCTTGGAAATGGTCACCACTACGCCCTGCCAAAATCATGACCACAATGGCACACATATAAGGCAGGCTTGTGAGCAAACCTATATGCCAGTTATCATTAATGCCCGAGTTACGAATGAGAGTTGGTAGCCAAAATGTAATGGCGTATTGCCCCATCACGACACAAAAGTAGATACCTGCCAGTAGCCATAACCGTTTATCTGCGATGAACTCTTTGACGCTAGCATGACCTTCTTTGTGCTGGTTGTCTTGAGCAAGCTCTTGCTTCACCAAGTTTTTTTCGTCTTGGGTTAACCAGTTAGCGTCTTGAACTGAATCTTTTAAAACAGCAAGTACTAGCAAGCCGACAACCACTGTGGGAATGGCTTCAATTACAAACATCCACTGCCAGCCAAACCAGCCATGTACGCCGCTCATTCGGTCCATGATTAAGCCTGAAAGTGGCCCACCAATCATTCCCGAAATTGGAATCGCGATAAACCAAAGTACGGTCATGCGCGCACGGCGGTAAGATGGGAACCAGTAAGTGAGGTAGAGCAACAAACCCGGAGCTAGCCCAGCTTCAGCAACACCAAGCAAAAAACGTAAGGTGTAAAATTGCCATTCGGTTTGAACAAAAGCAAAACAGCCTGACAAAATTCCCCATGTAATCATGATTCGGGCAATCCAACGTCTCGCACCTACCTTGTGAAGTACAATGTTACTTGGCACCTCACAGAGAAAATAACCAATAAAGAAAATCCCTGCGCCTAGTCCATATACAGCTTCACTAAACTGTAAATCGCTCATCATTTGGAGTTTGGCAAAACCCACATTTACCCGATCTAAATAGGCACAAAAATAACAAAGCATTAAAAATGGCATGAGCCGAAATGCAATTTTTCGATACGCCGATTTACGAACCGTTGTATCTACTTCAGATGAAAATACTGTATCCATCATGCGAATCCCTTTACATTTGGCCACAGTATCCTCTTGTGACCATCATTCTATTTTTAGTTTTTAAATGACAAGCATTAATGAATCAGCATGCCACCATTTACATCGAGTGTGACACCAGTTAAGTAAGCTGATAGATCACTTGCCAAAAATAGTGCTGCATTTGCAACATCTTGTGCTTTACCTAAACGGCCCAGCGGAATACCAGCCAGAATGTCGTGACGACGGTCATCATTCATTAAACCGCCAGTAATATCAGTCTGGATTAGGCCCGGAGTAAGAGAATTTACACGAATCTGGTCACCACCAAACTCACGAGCCATCGCTTTTGCTAGACCTAACACTCCTGCTTTAGCAGCGCTATAGTGTGGCCCGCCAAAAATACCGCCACCACGTTGTGCTGAAACTGAAGATAGACAGACAATACTTCCACCACCGTTTGCTTTCATAGATGGAATAACCGCTTGCGACATAATCAGTGTTCCGCGCAGGCTGACATCTAAAACACGGTCATAGTCATTGCGTTGAATATCAAGTGTTTTGATAGGCTGAGTAATGCCCGCATTGTTAATTAAAATATCAATCTTTCCATAGTGCTGTAGCGCTTGTTCAACAGCAGCTTTGACCTGCTCTTCATTTGCAACATTGGCAGCAAGACCCATATGTCCTTCGCCAAGCGCCTTTGCAGCGTTTTGGCTTTGAGCAAGATCTAAATCAACAATAATGACTTTGGCACCCTGTTGTGCAAAGATTTCTGCGGTTGCTCGCCCAATTCCACGTTCTGATGCTGCACCGGTAATTAATGCCACTTTTCCTTGTAGTAACATATTCAATCCTCTTTTACGCTTTATTTCCTGAGTTCTGACTTAGAATCTCTTTTTTCACAAAGCCCAGCAATCATCTCGAATTCAACAAGACATGAAAAAAATTCATGCCTATGCTATTTTCAAATAAGTTTTAGGGCTAAAAACGGATCATTTCATGGATAGTAGTGAAAACAATTTCAACCAGATGCCCTCAATTAAAACCTTACAGGCTTTTGAACAAACCGCCCGTTTCGGCAATGTTGCCAAGGCAGCCGAGCATTTGAATCTCACTCCTTCGGCAGTGAGTCACCAAATTGCTAAGCTTGAAGAAATGATTGGGCAGAGTTTATTTATTCGTGGTGCGCGTGGTGTGACGCTGACCCCTTCTGGCGAACGCTATTTTCAAGATGTCACCACCATTTTGCATAACCTCATGTTAGCGACTGAAAAAGCTGCCGATAAAAGCCCTAAAGACAGTTTATATATTCATTCATCCCCAAGTTTCGGTTTGCTTTGGTTGCTCCCTCGCCTCGAGTCATTTAAAGAAAAGTTCCCCATGATTCAGGTCAACTTGTCATGTTCTTATGAAAATTTGCACTTTACTCGCGACAAGATCGACATTGATATTCGTCATGGTTTGCCCAACTGGACAGGGGTAGAAATCAGAACGATTCGTAATGAAAAGCTTGAAGTGCTTGCGTCCCCTAAGCTGCTGGAACGTAGTCCGGTTTATAAACCTCAAGATTTATTAAAGAAAGAACTGATTTTATCGCGCTCGACCTTAGTCACTTGGCCCCAATGGTTTGCCCATCAGGGTTTAAGCATTCCTGAGTTTCCCTACACTTTGAGTTTTGACCGCTCTTATATGTCACTTGAGGCAGCCACACACGGGTTAGGTTTTGTTTTAGAAAGTAATTTACTTACTCAAAATTACTTAGAATCTAGAAAATTAGTTAGAGTTTTTGCAGATGAACTATCGATTCCTATCTCTGCTCATCATTTGGTGTATCCACGAACGCATCAATTTATTC
Organism: Acinetobacter sp. TG2027; assembly: GCF_000302435.1. Taxonomy (NCBI): domain Bacteria; kingdom Pseudomonadati; phylum Pseudomonadota; class Gammaproteobacteria; order Moraxellales; family Moraxellaceae; genus Acinetobacter; species Acinetobacter sp. TG2027. The sequence continues at coordinate 120,270 of NZ_AMJN01000048.1, forward strand.
CTAAAATTGAGCTGTTTTTAAACTGGATTTATGATGAGTTGGCTGATTGAAAAGTCATTTCTTAAATGATTTGAATTTCTTCAACTCGTAAGTGATGCATCATCTCTCGAACAAATACAAAGTAGGTAAAAACATAAAGCTGATTTGGAGCCATTTGATTTGTGTAGTAGCTCAAACGCTCAATAAAACTATTAAATCCATGCTCAAGCTCAATACGGCTGATTTGCTTTTTAGCACTAAAAAATAACTCACTGAGTTGTGCCATGGCGGTGTCAGCCGTAACCGCTACACCACTTATATTCAGATTTCTGAGGGGCCTTGACTCGATGATTTCTTCAATAAAATAAATCATCTTTTCGATAGCGAGTTCATCAACAACCCCATGGCCGATACTTTTTGAACCAACAAAACCTAAGCCCTGCTCAAGGTGAATGTGTTGGCTGTCTACATCAAACGAGAGACTATTTAGACCAAGTGAAAATTTTAAAACCGAGTCGGAATGAGTCATAAAAATAACTTACCGTTGAATTTTGCTCATAAGATTAGCTTCTTTATAAGCATAAATTGAACCAGTTTTTCCAATATTTAACATTAACTAATCGATTATTATTAACACTACATATAATAAAAACCTCTTTAAAAAGATGAAAAATCAATCTTATATTCATCCAGTCTTACTATTAAAAAATAGAGTATAAACATGAAAAAATTAGTAATTTTAGGTATTACGATTTATAGCTTTGCACAACTTACCAATGCAGCCACATTAAATGTAAAACCATATGGTACAACTCAAGACGGTCAAAAAGTTGATCTATACACCATGAGCAATAACAAAGGAGTCTCAGTTTCTTTTATTAGCTTCGGTGGTGTAATTACACAGATTTTGACTCCCGATGCCCAAGGTAAACAAAATAATATCGTTTTGGGCTTCGATGATCTAAAAGGCTATGAAGTTACTGATACCAAGGAAGGAATTCATTTTGGCGGATTAATTGGTCGTTATGCGAACCGTATTGGCAATGCTAAATTTAGCTTAGATGGAAAAACGTATAACCTCGAAAAAAATAATGGCCCGAACTCATTACATAGCGGCAATCCTGGTTTTGATAAACGTGTATGGCAAGTTAAGCCTCTGGTTTCTAAAGGTGAAACCGTTAAAGCGTCTCTGAAGTTAACCAGTCCAAATGGTGATCAAGGATTTCCCGGAAAATTAGATTTAGAAGTGATCTACAGTCTTTCAGATCAAAATGAATTCCAGATTGAATATAAAGCCAAAACTGATCAACCGACAGTCGTCAATCTCACCAACCACAGTTATTTCAACTTATCAGGCGCTGGGAATAATCCTTATGGCGTACTAGATCATGTGGTACAACTCAATGCAGACCGTATATTGGTAACCGACCAAAACTCCTTACCCACAGGTGAAATTGCTTCAGTTGCAGGTACACCTTTTGATTTTCGAACGCCTAAGACGATTGCGAAAGATATTCGAGCGAATAATCAGCAATTGGCCTATGGATATGGCTATGATCAAACTTGGATAATTAATCAAAAGTCTCAAGGGAAACTCAATCTTGCAGCTAGTGTGGTTGATCCCAAATCTAAACGGACCATGCAGGTTTTAACTACTGAACCAAGCGTTCAAATGTATACAGCCAATCATTTATTAGGAAATATTGTTGGCGCAAATGGTGTGCTCTATCGACAAGCAGACGCGCTAGCATTAGAAACACAGCATTTTCCAGATAGCCCGAATCAACCATCCTTCCCTTCTACACGTTTAAACCCAAATCAAACTTATAACAGTGTTACCGTATTTAAGTTTGGTGTTCAAAAATAGTCTTTTCAATGAGGCTATGTTCATATTAAAAAGACTCTCAGCTGAATATGGCTGAGAGTCTTTCATTTATTTTACTTTTGTGTTGGGTAAAAATGCGGTTGCAAAACCAAGTAATGGCAACAATGAACATAAACCAAATACCCATTCAATGCCGTTAATATCCGCTAAATGCCCTAACCCAGCTGCGGCGATACCACTTACCCCAAACATAAGACCGAACATTAAACCTGCAATCATACCCACACGGCCCGGAACAGCTTCTTGTGCGTAAACCACCATTGCAGCAAAAGCAGACGACAACACCAAACCTGCAATAATTGAGAAAACTGTTGTCCAGAATAAGTTTGCATACGGCATCATTAATGCAAACGGTGCCATACCAATAAATGAAACCCAGATCACAGCTTTACGGCCAATTTTGTCTCCTATTGGGCCGCCTGCAAATGTACCTAAAGCAACGGCTGCCAAAAAGGCAAACAAATGCAACTGAGCTGTTTGAATACTGATATGGAACTTTTGAATTAAGTAAAAAGTAAAGTAGTTACTAATGCTGGCAATGTAGGTAAATTTGGCAAACATCAATACACTAATTGTGCTCAAAGCAATAATCAGCTTACGGCCATGCAATTTACTATGTGCTTGGGTAGCACGTGCAACCACCTGACTTTTAGCATGGCTCACTGTCCAACGGCTTACACCAAATAAAACCCAAATCGCTAAAAATGCAAATATCACCAAGCCCGCAACTGCATGCTGTCCAAACGGGACAATTAGTAAAGCTGCCAACAATGGACCAATGGCTGTACCGGTGTTTCCGCCCACTTGGAAAGTCGACTGCGCTGTACCGAAGCGCCCGCCCGATGCCATTCGTGCCACCCGCGAAGCCTCAGGATGAAAGGTTGCAGACCCTACCCCAATAAGTGCAGATGCACATAACAACACAGCAAAACTTGGTGAAAATGCTAACAAGATAATGCCGCAGAATGTGACAACCATTCCGAGTGGTAGAAGATATGGTTTTGGATGTTTATCGGTATAAAGTCCAATCCAAGGCTGTAGCAGTGAACCTGTAATTTGATATACAAACGAGATTAGGCCAACCTCCGCAAAACTCAGCGCAAAGTTTGCTTTTAGCATTGGATAGATGGCTGGTAGCACCGCCTGAATTAAATCATTCAGTAAATGTGCGACCGCCACGGCGCCTACAATTTTAATAATCATTCCTTGAGGCTGATCATTTGCAACGGTATTGGCAATACCATCTTTCAATTGTATTGAAGACGTCATACCTGAAAAACTCCAATATTTTTAAATGAGAGGCTTATTGTAAATTGTCGCTTATAAAGTTATCTTCCAATAATCACCGTATAAGTGACAATTTTTAGGATAGTTTATGTCCGATTCTCTTATTCAGTCTGATTTGTCTGAACTTGTGATTGGGCTATCTTCTGAGCATTCTTACCGAGAAATCACGCCTACCCATACGCATACACGTGCGCAGTTTTTATATGCCTCTACTGGAACTATTCAGGTTTTTACGCCTAATCATGTGTGGATTGTGCCGCCCATGTGCGCGTTATGGATTCCAGCACATGTAGAGCACAGCGTGATTTCACTGAGTCACGTGAAGTTAAATACGGCATTGGTTGAAGTAAATGCAGCAGCTTTAATGGGACAACATTGTTTTATTATTCGGGTAAGCAATCTGTTGCATGAGCTTTTGATTCGTTTAAATGAAATTGAACGAGAGGACACTCCAAATACAGCAACGTCCCAAGAGCTTTCCCGTTCTTTACAAATTTTGATTTTTGAAGAAATCCATCGGGCCAATTTGTTGCCCATTCAGATTCCGTGGCCGAAAGACAAAAGACTCTTAAAAATTTGCCAAGAGTTATTACATACGCCTGACCATTCAAAAGATTTAACAGATTGGGCTGATGATATTGGTGCGAGTTCTAGAACCCTAATGCGTATGTTCCAAAAAGAAACTGGACTGTCATATCGGGCATGGTTACAACAAATGTATATTGCACTTGCCTTGAGTAAAATCGCGAATGGTGAATCTATTGCTCAAATTTCAGAGTCACTGGGGTATACAAACCCCAGCGCATTCAGTGCGATGTTTAAGCGACATCTAGGAAAAACACCTCAGCAGTTTAGAAGTGCCGCGATGTCGCTATAAGTCTTTTTTTTTGCAGGTAGGTCATGCTTTTCGAGCAAATCATCGAAATCATGATAGACATGCAGTTCTCGATCTTTACCAGTTCGGGCATGGTCTAAGCGCTGCTCAGGGTCGACTAAAACAAGAGTATGGCCGTCATCAATCAGACGATCCACGCCTTCTAAAAACATACGTTTACCCACATCGTGGATAAGTGAGATCTGGGTTAAATCAATCACGATTGTGCTTTGGTCAGTTGTCTCGTCTTGTAAAATACGCAATAACATTTCAGCCTCGGTAAATTTCAATACGCCCCGAAGCACATACACACTTAACGATGCATCTTTTCCTGTACGGTAATGACTTTGTACAATGGTCTGGGCAGAAGGTGTACCTTCCATGAGATGTAATCCCATGTCACGAGATAATCGTTCTAAAATATCAATACCTCGAACACTATGACCATGCTCATCTAGTCGAGGTGAAAAAGCAGCAATACTGACCTGCCCCGGTAGCACACCCAAGATACCGCCTGCTACACCACTTTTAGCAGGAATACCTACAGTTGAAAGCCAGTCACCCGCTGCATCGTACATACCACAGCTCATCATGACACTGAGGACTTGTCTAACTACAGATCGATTTAATAGGCGCTTTCCAGTTCTAGGATCGACCCCGCCATTAGCAAGTACACTGCCCATACGTACCAAGTCTTTAACTGTAACCATGATCGCACATTGACGAATGTAACCATTCACAATATCGACAGGGTCAGTTTCCAAAATCCCCACCGTACGCAACATATAACCGATCGAAAGATTACGGTAGGCTGTTTTGACTTCCGAATCATAAACAGACTCATCAAAACTTAATTCACGACCAGCAAGCTCGCTCATAAAACGGCGTAGAATTTCTGCGCTATGTAAACCATGCTTGACCTGAATCAAGGAATGTACAGTAATTGCGCCAGAGTTGATCATCGGGTTTTTCGGACGTCCGTCTTTACCTAATGAAATTTCATTAAAGGCTTCACCAGAAGGCTCTACCCCTACTTTCGCAAGTACTGCATCAATGCCAAGCTGTTGTAAAACATAGGCATATACAAAAGGTTTAGAAATTGATTGTATGGTGAATTCAACATCATCATCACCGACCGAATAAATTTCACCATCTACCGTAGACATTGCTAAAGCTAATCGATTTGGGTTTGCATTTGCCAACTCAGGAATATAATCGGCGAGATGACCGCTGTTATCGATGTCACAGGCTTCTATAACATTTGCCAAATAATCTGGGAGAGGGGTTTGCATGGTCAGTAACCTTAAATGAGGAGATTTACAACATCGCGCAAAATTTCAGCACAACCTGCTGATAATATTAAAATTATATCTTTTGTAATGATTTAAATATCACGCTATAAGTATTGTAATTCCGATGACTTACCCTTTTCAAGCTCATTATAGGTTTTTCAAAACTTTAAACTGAAGATTAGCTTATTCTTTCTACAAACAAGATCCCATTTAAATGATCGACCTCATGTTGAACAATACGAGCAGGAAAACCATGAAAAATTGTTTCCACCGTCTCGCCCTGAAGTGTTAAATATTTCACCTTAACCATTTCTGCGCGTTCAACTTGTCCACGTTCGTCTGGCACACTTAAGCAGCCTTCTTCACCTAAACAAACTTCTTTTGAGAACTCTAATATCTCAGGATTTACCATTACTACCGCATCCATTTCAGGTGCATCTGGATAACGCGGGTTTGGTCGAGATGCCACAATAATGACACGTTTAGAGATATAAATTTGCGGTGCGGCAATCCCTACTCCATTACGCTCAAGCATTGTTGCATGCATAGCGTCAGCAAGCTGATAAAGCCAATTACTGTTTAACTCATTTACCGAAACGGGAGCCGCAATTAGTTTTAAAATATCTTCGCCACGCTTCGCGACAGGTAGAACTACACTCATCCTTTGAATCTCTCATTAAACTGGCTATGACAAGTTTTATTGTGTCGCTGAACGACTCAAAAGAAAAGTCATTCCTACATCTGTTTTTGTTTCATCTAAAGCGTTTTTTGTTTTAAAGCTTTTTGATCAGAGCAAGTCCAATCGACGTTGCTATATAGAACAAATTTCCTCCATTTACTTTTACTTCACTTTTCCATTAATATCCAAACTTCAATTACAACAATTAAGTAAAAAATGGATCAGGAATTAACTTTGCAGGATGCGAACTATCTTAATAAAGAAGATAAACGAACCCTCGCCCTTTCTTCATTGGGTGGAGCTTTAGAGTTTTATGATTTTGTGATTTATGTATTTTACGCCAAAATCATTTCCGACCTTTTTTTCCCCAGCACACTTAGTCCGTTTTGGGCCATGCTTAATACTTACGGCATTTTTGCAGCAGGTTATTTTTTTAGGCCTTTGGGTGGGGTTGTTATGGCCCATTTTGGTGATTTGGTTGGGCGTAAAAAACTATTTTCGCTTTCTATTTTGCTGATGGCACTGCCTACCCTATTTATCGGGATATTGCCCACCTTTGAAAATATCGGATATTTGGCACCGCTACTTTTGTTACTCATGCGTGTAGTACAAGGTATTGCAATTGGGGGGGAAATTCCAGCCGCATGGACCTTTGTGTCTGAACATGTACCTGAAAGAAAAATCGGACTGGCAAATGGTTTACTTACCGCTGGGCTGTCTTTAGGAATTTTACTAGGCGCGCTCATGTCTTTATGGATTTCGCTGAATTTTAGTGAAGGACAAATCCATGACTGGGCATGGCGTATTCCTTTCATTGCAGGTGGTATTTTTGGTCTCGTTGCACTTTATTTACGAACTTATTTAAAAGAAACACCTGTGTTTAAAGCCATGCAGGCCCGTAAAGAAATTTCTAAAGAAATGCCTGTAAAACAAGTCTTAAAAACGCATAAAACAGCTGTTGCGATTGGCATGTTATTTACATGGTTTTTAACGGGATGTGTGGTGGTGGTGATTTTAGCCATGCCAAATTTATTAACTGGTACGTTTGGTTTTGAGCGTGCTCAAACTTTTGAAATGCAAAGTGCAGCCATTGTTATGCAAATGGTCGGCTGTATTTTAGCAGGCTATTTTGCTGACCGTTTTGGCTGTGGCAAAGTCATGATGTTCGGTGCACTTGCCGTAGCACTCACAGCAGCAGTTTTTTATAACAGTTTAGGACACGCAGCACATTCAACCATTTTTGGTTTATATATGCTGTTGGGTCTATGCTCAGGTACTGTCGGCATGGTGTCGAGCAGTATGGTCAAAATGTTCCCCGCGCCTGTGCGTTTCTCGGGTATTTCATTTTCTTATAATTTGTCTTATGCGATTGTTGGCGGTATGACTCTGCCTTTAGTGCATTGGCTCAGTCAATATAGTGATATTGGTGCGATGTATTATATTTTCGCGCTAACCATTTTGGCCTTTGTGACTGCCTTTGTATTTTGGAATAAGTTTGAAAAAAACAGGTATTAAAAATTTTCACTTATTAAATAAAAAACCACGCCGATCGCGTGGTTTTTTATTGCTGCTTACTTTAGAAAGTAAAGCCAATATTAAAGTTAATACGGTATAGCCATTTATCGCTGTTTGGCGAGGTTGCAGAGGTATAACCCGTTGAGTTAGTCGAGCCACCAATAATGTTGGAGTTTTTACCCCACGTATAATCTGCCCAAACCATAAATGGTGAAGCAATAAACATCATCCCTGTGGTATTCATTTGCGAGTCTGACCAATCATCACGTTTTTTATCGAGATAACTATAGTCATTATAAAACTTAATGGCTTTTAGCTTGCCCATATTGGTCACAGGCAACGTATAAGCAAGGTTTAAACTGGCAATCGTACCTTCCGAAGCAATGAAATAAGCAGGCGTAAGGCCATTCGCTCCCATCAAAGTCATATCACTATTTACGCCATCTGGATTTTTAGCATCGTATTGATAATGAATGACCGAACTTTGTAAATTAAAGCGTTTGTAGTTGTTTTCGGTATGTAAACCGACTGCATAATATTTGCCGTCTTTATCGGTAATATCATTATGTAGCTGGGCAATTGCACCCGATACACCGAACTCTTGCTTACCGAAATCAGTTTCTAACTTGCGAACAATGCGGGTATTCACCTGATTGCGCTTTTCATTTTGATAGGCTTTTTGAGATGGAAATGCATTTCCTGCCAAGTCATCGTAAGTTGCACTTTCAGGTGAATAACGCAAGTTCGTCTCTAACATTTGCGGGTAATAACCCAGCTTTACATCCCAATCTTTGTTGTGATAATTCCAGTTGATCCCCGGCGCAATATTGTTGCCATAACCTAAAAAGAATGGGATGTGGTAGGTCCAGCCATTTTGCGGATAAGGATAAATCGTAAAAGGCTTATAAACTAAACCTGCTTCAATGCTGTTATTGGCATCTAAGTTATAGCCGACATATGCTTTTTCAATGGACGTTTTCTGTTGGTCTTGAACCATATAACTGGCATTGATATAGGCATCATCGAATTTACCTTTGAGATCTACCCTGAAAATATCAAAATGAAGTTTTCCAAAACCACGGTTTGGCCCTTCCCAATCTTCATAACGTTGATTTAACCGAACCACCCCACCTAATTTTAATGAGTCGGTGCCGTCATCACTTTTCCATTCAAGTAATGAGTCTTTTGCAAATGCATTGATGCTTACCCCCAGCGTAAGCGGTGCAATGAATGCCATGATCAATGAAGTCTTTTTCATCTCTACATCCTTGATTGAGTTCCAGCGTCCTGCTGGAACTTTATTTGTTTTACCTGTAAAACTTCGTTTTTATTGTTTTTTAGATAAAAAAATTTATCTAAAAAAAGGATGGCTTAGCAGCTCCCATCGCATATGTACTAAACCATCCAAACTGGTTAATACAGTTTCTTTTGCGGTGGACCCGCGAAGTTTAATGGTCCAATCGAGTTCATATCGAGCTCAATTACGGTTGGCCCTTCAAAAGCGACTGCCTCTTGAATAACCGTTTTAAACTCATCTGCACTACCGACTTTCCAGCTTTTCACACCCATTGATTCACCAAGGAGTTTGTAGTCCGGTGTATGTAATTCATTGAAATACTGACGGCCACCAAAGTAGTTATTTTGAATGCCACGCATTACACCATAACCACCGTCATTCATAATCATTAAGACCATGTTGGTGTTTTCTTGCACCATAGTTGCAATTTCACCAATACCCAGCATTAAGCCGCCATCGCCGACTAAACCAATCACTTTTTTGTCAGGGTTAGCAACCGAAGCACCAATTGCTGTTGCAAGACCTAAACCAATTGCACCCGCGAGTGAGTGGATATTTTGGTTTGGTGCTTGTACAGGGAATAAACGACTGCCCCATGTACTACCCGACATGGTGATGTCACGTACAAAAATACCGTCTTGAGGTAAAGCTGCACGTAAGTGATCACAAATTAATGCGTACTGATCGATTTGTTTACGCAGCGCATCAATTGCAGCTTGTTTAGCAGCCACTACAGCAGCATCGTAATCGGCATCAACTTTTGAAGTGCCTTGAAGTTGTTCCAACACACGTGTCAAGACATCTTTGGCATCGCCACAAATGAAGTTGCGGATTTTGTAATTACGTTGCTGAGCCACTGGGTTGGCATCCACCTGAATAATGTTTTCAGGGAACTCAACCGAATAGGTTTTAGTTTCATTACTACGTAAACGAGAACCCACCACAACCATTAAGTCAGCATCTTTTAATAACTGCTCAACACCTGCTGAGTTATGGAAAGCACCCAAACTACGTGGATGATCATCTGGCAACACTCCACGAGCATGGGTCGATGAAACAACCGGAATACCTAAATCTGCAATTGCCTTAACTTCGGCAATACTATTTAAAGTTCCACCGCCAATCCAGAAAATCGGGCGTTTTGCTTTTTTGATTTCACTGACAAGAAGATCAATTTCAGCTTGCTCTGCCTGTGGTAACTCAAGTGCTTTGACTGGCCCTAAGTTAAGTGGCAAATCAATTTCTGCTGCCTGCACATCAATCGGCAGCTCAACACTTACCGGTCCCATTGGAACTGTGGTTGCTACACGGATAGCTTCACGTATTACACCAACAGCATTGTCTGGGCTGGTAATACGGAACGCCGCTTTGCTCGATGCACGTAAGAATGTAAGTTGGTCTTTGGTTTCATGGATGAAGCTTGCATCACGGTCAAGATATTCACGCTCAACTTGACCCGTTAAATGCAATACAGGGCTACCCGCATTCATAGCTTCAATCAGTGAACCTACGGCATTACCTGCCCCAGCACCTGTACTGGTCAACGCTACACCTAGGCCTTTAAAGCGTGAGTGTGCATCTGCCATGGTAACTGCGCCAGCCTCACCACGGGCTGCAACAAAACGCATTTTTTCACGGCGCCCTACTGCATCGGCAATAGGTAAATTGTGGATGGAAATAACACCATAAATACTATCAACTTGGTGCGCTTCTAAAACTCTTGCGATTGCTTCGCCTACATTTACACGTTCAGTCATGTCTGTTCCTCAAAATTTATTTTCAGTCCTTGAATTTATTAATCGCACCAAGGGTTAGGCTGTTCATTCAGCCCCATATAAATACTCTTTTGTTGCATGTACGATAAAATGCCCAAACGACCTTTTTCGCGCCCGATTCCACTGTCTTTAAAGCCGCCAAACGGCGCACTAATCGAGAATTTTTTGTAGGTATTAATCCATACCGTTCCCACTTCTAAGGCACGTGCAATACGCCAAGCTTTACGATAACTTTCAGTCCAGATACCTGCGGCAAGACCAAAACAACTGTCATTGGCTTGGGCAATTAAATCTTGCTCGTTGTCATATTTCATAACGACTAAAACAGGGCCAAAAATTTCTTCCTGACAGGTTTGAGCACTGTTATTTAAGCCCGTGATAATGGTTGGTAAGTAATAGCTTCCTTTGGCATAGTCACCAGTCGTAAGTGCCTCTCCACCAATCAGAACCTGACCACCTTCGCTTTTAGCAAGCTGCACATAGCGGTCGACGGACTGCAAATGTTTGTCATTGACTAGAGGCCCTAAATGCACACCCGCTTGTTCTGGATGGCCCACACGTAAGCCTTTGGTTATTTCAACCAAACGTGTTAAAAACTGATCGTAAAGACTGCTATGAATAAACAAGCGAGAACCTGCGATACACGCTTGGCCTGCCGAGCTAAAAATACCGTATGCCACACCTTTAGCCGCCAGTTCGACATCTGCATCCGGCAAAACGATGGTTGGTGACTTACCACCTAACTCAAGCGAAGTGGTAATCAGTTTGTCTGCGGCAATATGTGCCAAATGACGACCTGTGGTTGTTCCACCTGTAAAAGAAATTTTACGAACCAATGGGTGCTGAGCAATTGCATCACCAATCACAGAACCGCGCCCCACTAACACACTGAGTAAGCCTTTTGGTAAACCTGCTTCTTCAAAAATTTTGGCAAGCTCTAAAGCAATGAGTGAAGTTGCTTCTGCTGGTTTTAACACCACTGCATTTCCTGCTGCCAAAGCTGGAGCAAGCTTTTGAACTTCACTCGCAATTGGAGAGTTCCAAGGGGTAATGGCTGCCACAACGCCCACTGGTTCATGCACACTCATGGTCATAAAGTCTGGAGCACGCTGAGTGGTGAGCTCATCGTTCAGCGTTTCACATGCCGCAGCAACATAACGTGCAGTTGCCGCAGCGCTCATCACCAAACCACGAGTTTCGGTTAAAGGCTTACCATTATCGCGGGTTTGTAATTTCGCTAATTCATCGACACGCGCTTCAATAATGTCGGCAACTTTGTAGAGAATACGTGCACGCTCATGCGGCAAGCTGTTTCTCCAGCTCGGTTCACGCCAAGCCTGATCCGCTTTTTCAATTGCTTCATTTACATCTTCAAGCGTTGCTGTTGAAAGCTCAGCGTTTACCGACTGATCTGCCGGAAACAGGCTTTGAATGACTGCACCACGGCCTAATCGCCATTCACCCGCAATATAAATTTCCTTTGCCATGATCAAATCCTTCTTAAATCTGTATTGCTTCTACACTGTTGCGACAAGCACGAATCACGCTAAGCGCAGCCAAAGTTGATGTTTTCGGGTTACTTGGCAGCGGCACACCCACCAGTTCAATTGTCATTTGTCCAAAGCCACCTTCCGCCACAATGGTGTGTTTGTTCTTGTTGATAGTTGGATCAACAGTTAACTCAACCATGGTTTCATCCATTCCAAGCCCTGCAAGTGCAATCGTTGCTGCAACGTTGGCATTGGCCGGAAATTTCATGGCAGCTTCACGGGCAGTTCCAGTAAAAAAGACCGTAGGTTCTGAAACATGGTCTAAATCGACCAATTGCTCTGCATAACTGCCCTTCCAACTTTTTGGACTTTTGCAGCCTTTGTAAGTGACTTTTTGCAAACCACCTTCTTTGGCCGCAGAAATACCGTCAATGCCTGCGATAGCCCCTGCAAGTAAATGCAGATGTGCATCATTTTTTTCGGCAGTTTGTTTAAGCTGAATTAAAAACTCGCTATCAGCCAAAGTACCCACCGAAATCAGACCAATGGTCCAGCCTTTCGCTAAAACTTTTTGAGCATGTTCTTTCACTGCTGCTTGACCCGCCACCTCAATGACATAGTCTGGCGTACCATCACATTGCTCAATATCTGAAATCACCTGAATCTCGGAAGAGACTTGTGACTGCACTTTCTCAATGCTGCGAGATGGCACGACAATCCATTTGAGTTGCAGATCTTGAGGCAAGTGGGCATACACTTCTGCTGCCATTGCGCCAAAACCAATCATCATCAACTTTTTCATGACAGCACCTGATATTTATAAATGTTTGTTAAAACCACCTGAGACATCTATTGCCGAACCTGTGGTGTAAGATGCCAATGGTGATGCCAAGAAAACTAAAGCACGTGCAGGCTCTTCTGGGCGGCCTAAGCGCTGCATAGGAATGCCACGATTTTTTGCGATATTGCCGGTCCACTCTTCCCATGACAGATTTAAATCTGAACGGGTCTCATAACGGCGTTTCCACTGCGCAGATTCGACCATACCGAGTAAAATCGAGTTCACACGAACGCCATATTGAGTAAATTCATGTGCCAAAGAATGGGTTAAATTCAACAGTGCAGCGCGTGCAGATGAAGTCGCAATCATGTGCGGTTCTGGTTGCAATGCCAGCAACGAGTTCACATTGGTAATTGAGGCATTTGCTGACTGTTTTAAGTCATCAAGAAAAGCCCGTACCGGATGTAAAACACTGAAATATTTCAGCTCAATTTCTTTCATCCAGTCTTCATCTTGTGTGTTTTCAAAATTTGAAACACGACCTTGCCCAGCATTGTTAATGAGCATGTCCACATTGCCCAAATTGAGTTTGACCTCTTTGGCAAATTGCTGAACTTCTTCTTTTTTCAATACATTACATGCTTTGGTAAAAATATTGGCATGTGGAAATTTTTCTAAAATATAGTGCTTTGAAGCATTTAAACGTTCTTCATCGCGACCACACCAAGCAACTTTTGCACCCTCTGCAACCAGTATTTCAACAGCAGCCAGCCCAATCCCAGATGAGCCACCGGTAACAACTGCAACTTTTCCTTCAACTTGGAAGCTCATAATCCTTAATCTCTCTTACGATTGTTCCTGAATCGTCAACATAATTTGGTTAAATGCTTGCGGTTGGTCGACATAACTTAAATGTCCGGCATCTTCTATGACGAAGCGCTGTTCCAACTGCAACTCCTGAGCAAGCTCTTGTATACCTAACGCAGGAGTGATTTGATCTTGCTTCCCTGCAATCACTGTGCATGGGACTTTTAAATCGGTTAAGTAATTACGTATTTCGTCATATGCCAGTAAGTACGATGCATGTGTAAAACCTTGTAGGGTCAACTGCTGCATCACCTCTGAAACTAAAGCTAAGGCTTGTGGTTCTTGTTTATAAATCAAATGAGGCCCACGGCTTTCAGCCATTCCTTTAGCGCCTAGTTCTTTCAACATTTTTGGTCTTTTTTCAAAAACCTGAATTTGTGTCTGCTCATCGTGGCGTTGGTAGCCTTGAGCTAAGTTAGCAACAATCAAGTGTTTCACTCGCTCTGGGTAAAGTGCAGCAAATGCACTGGCCTGTAAGGCACCTAATGAGTGTCCCACCACTATTGCTTTTTCAATTTTTAAAGCATCGAACAACGCTGCCAAACGCTTTGCGTAGTCGGTAGCATTGGGCTGATCCGTTAAAAGTTCAGCTGATTTGCCATAGCCCGGTGCATCCCAGGCAATGACATGAAAATGATGAGACAGCACTTCAAGTTGGTTTACCCATGAAGCAGAACCGGAACTAATGCCATGCAACAGCACAAGGTACTCGCCCTGACCAGCTTCCCGATAGGCTTGCTGCTGGCCTTGAACAGTAACGGTTTTCACCGGAAATTCTGCTAACTTTTCAATGAGTGTCATCATTTTCAATTCTTTCCTTTCATTCACTTCATCAAACAATTAACGTTTGATTTGAGACAATGGATGCTCTGGTGGATAGTTCGGAATAGTTGGTTTACCTGTTCCCAACATCACACACATCAAGGCATCTTCTTGTCCTGGGTTAAACAAACCACGGTAGATTCCCGGTGGAATTGAAATCAGGTCACGCTCTTTTAAACGGGTCTCAAATTTTTCGCCGTTGTGCTCAATGAACAAATCAATTTCGCCGCGAAGCATAAAGAAAACTTCTTCAACATCGTGGTGAATGTGCAAAGGGCCTTCACACTGTGGTGGCAGAACCATGGTTGAAAACGTGAAGTTTTCTGCTGGTACAGTGTTACCGTCATTCGCAACACCTGTTGCACCCGTACCCATGTAACGCATTTGTGCACGGCGATATTTCGGGTCGTAATCTGCTTGGAACTTCAAAGCATCGAAGTCGTATTTACGTGTCTCAAAGCGAGCAATACGTGTGTTTAACCAATCTTCTAAAGAAGCACCCTCTGGTTGTGCCCACGATTCGAATTGTTGTGTAGTCATTTTTTAAACTCCTATACAGTGAATTAATAACGTTTTAAAAGAGGAACCAAGAACAACGACCCAATGACAGCGACAGCAGCCAAGAAGGTAATTCCTAAATTAAAACTGTGTGTTTGCATCACGATGTAACCGATAAGAACAGGCGCAATTGCACTTGCAAAATTACCTAAACCGTTAAATATTCCACCCGCAGTCGCACCTACATTTGAGGTCGTCACTCTTGCAAGCAGAGCAAATACAGCTGCTACTCCAAAACCCCACGCCATAGCACTTAAAGACATGGCAGCAATAATCAATAGTGGCTCAGTCATAATGACCATCACATACATGAAGATGCCCGCGAGTAGTAAACCGCTAAACACTTGAATTGCGCGGCGGCCTAACTTGTCAGATAAAAACGCACCGATAATTTCGCCAATTAACATGGCAATGAATGGAAAGCTTGAATACATCCCAAACTCTTTGAGATTGAATCCTTTGTCTTGCATAAGGTAAGAAGGAACCCAGCTATTTAAGCCCCATAAATAAGTCATCAACGCAATATTAAAGAGACAAACCAACCAGAATGCGCTGTTGCTGAGCAGCAATTTAGTATTGGCAATATGACCTTTGAAATTAGTGCGTTTACTCTCGCCCTCAATTTCGACAGTTTTCTTGAGCTGCAAGTTACGCAGACCAAAAACAATGCTAAAAATCGCAATCAGGGTTAGCGCAGCCATCACAAAAAAAGTGGTGTGCCAGTCGTGGTGAGCTAAAACATTTGCAGTGATCGGGAACCCAAGGAATGCACCTATCGGTGTTCCAAGTAAGAACATGGTAGAAGCACGTGCCTGCTGACGGTCCGTATAAGTCTGCTTAACAATGGTGTATGCCAAGGCAAATAACGGGCCTTCTGCTAAACCAAGCAGTACACGTAAAACTAACATGCCTGAATAACTGGTGGTGAACCCCATACAGAACATGAGTACGCCCCACGACGTTACACTCCAGAACAGCATTTTCTTTGGGTTAAAGATGTCACCCAAAAAGCTTAGAAAGACTGATGAAAAACCATAAGCAAGTAAGAAACTTGTCATGAGCCATCCGAGCTTGGCCTTATCTTCAGCAATTCCCATTGCACTTTGAAAATGAGGATCTGAAAATAAAACCGCAATACTAATCTTGTCGAAAAACGCCAGTACCACACACACCATAAGGACAAAAGCAGGTACCCAATGCTTCAATCCACTTTTTTCTTCATTACTCATGTGTCATTCCTTCGATTTGGTAATGAGAACCAGATTTAATGTTTACGGTTTTAACTTCATGACATTAAATTCAGCATCTGCTAATAGTTTTGGATCTAAAACGGTGTTGGCTTGCATCCAACGTTTTGCCAGTTTGACCAGTTTAGAATCATTAATGGCAATCATGTTGAGCAAACGATTTTCATGGTCCAGATATAAATAGCTCACCTGATCTTCACCGCCTTGGCGAATGACTACTTCCTTCGTTTTTTCAGGTTGATACGTACCTAAAATCTGGATATTAAAGTGATATTGATCTGACCAAAGCCATGGAATATCGCTATATTCAGTTTCAATTCCGAGCATCGACTTCGCAGCTGCAATCGCCTGATTTTGTGCATTTGCCCAAGACTGAATGCAATAACCCAAGCCCGGATGAATCGCGACATCACCTGCGGCATAAATGTTTTGATCTGAAGTTTGCCCAAAACAATTCACCACAATGCCATCTTTCACATCGAGACCAGCGTGCACACCTAACTCTTTGGCAATTTCAGCGCCTGCACCTACCACCACACAGTCAAATAACTGACTATTTTGTGGATGATTCACCACTTCAACTTTCTGATTCGGCGCTTCAACTAAATGAAGGCTCTTGCTGTCTAAATGAATTTTTGTACCTTGGGTTTCATGCATATTTTTTAAAAATGCAGAAACTTCCGGACTCACACTTCTTGCACACAAACGGTCGCCATATTCAAAAATATGAACATCTTTACCTTGCTTACGTGCAGTTGCAGCAATTTCTAAACCAATCCAGCCGCCGCCAATCACAGCGACATTTTTGGCATTCTTTAAAATTTCAGCCAAACGTTCACAGTCATGCACATTGCGTAAAGTCACAACATTTGGAATGAACTGCCATGTATTGACGGGTACACGTGCACGGCTTCCAGTTGCAATCAGCAATTTGTCATAAGGCAAAATCTGACCACTTTCTAAATGAACCTGTTTTTGCTCACGATCGACTTTTGTTGCAATTTCCGGTTTATGCCATTGAACGTTGAACTCTTGAACCTGTTCAGGTGAGAACAGATTCAAACTTTCATACGTTGCTTCTTTTGAAAGTACTTGCTTAGACAGTGGCGGACGTTCATAAAACACTTGATCTTCATTTGAAACAACGTGAATTTCACCCACATACCCATTTTGACGTAAGGTACTTACTGCCCAACCCGCTGCCTGTCCGGCACCTACAATTACGATCTTTTCCATAGCCATCTTCCTTGTTCAGCAATACCTGTTAAACAGGCTTCACCTGACGGCGGGTTGTGTCATCAAGACCACCTTCAATCGCCCATTCGGTGAAAAGCTCTAGACGATGTTCTTCTACACGTGGTTGCCATTCTTCTGTCAAATAGTCATCGTTGGTGTAGTATTCAAATGCACCACCTAATGGTGAGTTGACGTACCAGAAATAAGCAGAAGAAATTGGATGACGTCCGGGTCCAATAAAGGTTGACCACTCCGAACGATTCATATTTAAACCGCCCCCAATCACCTCATGGATATCACGTACTACAAACGCAACGTGATTTAAGCCAGCAGGTTTATTTGGAACACTGAGCAAGAATAAATCATGGTGATACCCTTCTCCGCGACAACGCAAGAATGCACCGCGATTTTTGTAAGCATCAGATAAATAAAAACCTACTTTTTCAATATAGAAGTTTTCAGTAGTTGCTAAATCCGGTGTGAAAAACACCACATGTCCAATCGCAACAGGTTGACCTTTTTCATAGACAGGACTTGCGGCATTCACACGTTGAATGTTGCCGTATTGGTTAATGCCTTCCGTTTTAAGTTCAGGTACTTCTTTTACAAAACTTTGTTCAAAACGAATGGTCATGCCATTTGGGTCAAGACACTGAACTGTATGTTCAGAACGCTCAAAGCCTCTTACATCAGCCAAACGAGCTGCCAAGTCTTCAAGGTCTTGAGCACTTTCAACACCCCACGTAACTTCACGTAAAGTTGAACCTTGCTCAATAGCAGTTGGCAAACGATCATCATCACAATTAAATAGATAAATCTTGCTACCATTTTGGGTTTGGTAAAGATCAGTGCCTTCAATATCCGAACTACTTTGGCTTAAACCAAAATCTGCCAAAAACTTGTTTGAAGCGGCTCTATCTTCAACTCCAAACTTTAAAATCTCGATCCCTGTAATCATTTGACTACTCCTTAGTTAAAGACAAAACCGCCATTGACCGGAATATTTTGACCTGTCACAAAAGAGGACAAATCCGACAGTAGATACAATGCTGTTCCATTTAAATCTTGTGGAAGTTGCTGACGTTGAATCGCTCTTCCGTTGACATATAAATCATGACGTTCTTGAGGCACATACTCGGTTGCTTCAACCAGAGTAAGGCCCGGAGACAATGTGTTGACACAGATATTGAACTGCCCCAACTCTCTTGCCATTGAACGTGTCATGGCAACAATTGCACCTTTACTTGCCACATAAGCCATCAAGTTCGGTGCGCCCCAAAGTGCTGTATCTGACGCAACATTAATAATTTTGCCAGCAGCCGATTGCTTTAAATGTGGAATACACGCTTTTGTAATTAACCATGTACCTTTCACATTAATATTCATGACTCGATCCCAAAGTTCAGGATCGTAATCAATCATATTTTTTCCACCAACATTGGTTGCAAGCGCTGCACAGTTCACAAGGCCATCTAGTCCTTGTAATACTTCCATGCTTTTTGCAACCGCATTTTCAATAGAGTCTGCATTGGCAAGGTCAACGGTGACAGCATGAACGTTTAGTCCTTGTTGTTGTAACACTTGTGCTTCTTGTTGCACCAAGTCAGATAAAATATCTGCCATCACAACTTCAGCACCTGCCTCGGCAATGGCTTGAGCGAAATCTCGGCCTAAACCACGTGCAGCACCAGTCACTAAAACTTTTTTGCCTTGCAACAACGCTACATTAGCCATGAGCTTCTTCCTGCATCTCGATACGGTTTGATGCATTTAGCGCAGCAATTTTCTTTAATTGCTTCTCAGCTTCTTTTTTCATTAAACGGCGTAAACGTGCAAGACCGACATCGTGTTGATATAAGAATTCTCGTGCACGTGCATTTGGCGCAAGGTTTTCTAAAATAATTCGGTCTTGTTCTAATACATCCCAATGCAACTGTTCTAAATGATTGCGATACAAGAAGCGCCATACATTTCGTTGCCAACCACTCACCTTACGGCAGCGCCAGAAAAATACACGAGTATTGTTGGCATCAATTGGCGTTGCGTAACCCACAATCCAGAACTCACCACCCGGACCAAACTGTTTACGGTATGGAATTGAAAGACGTAACCAGCTTGCACCTGTTGAACCATATTCAACCCAGTCAAAGTTCACGCCTGTTTGACCTTCTTTTTCAAAAACAAAGCCGTTATCGGTGGTACGGTGCTTCATCTCGGCGGTACGCTCACCATCTGCCATAGAGTGCGATGTCGCGTGCAAATATGTCCCGTGCATTGGGTCCATCACATTATCAATCGCATATTGATGGTTTACTTTCCAGTCCGCTTGGCAAAGGAATGCACTCCATTCTTCGCTTGCAAGTTGCTCTGGGAACTCAAGCGGTGCTGGTTGTTCATTTGCATCAATACCAAACCAGATGAAGATTGCGCCATGCTGCTCAATTACAGGATAGTTCTTTAAACATTTAGTTCCGGTCATTGGACATTCATGAACTGCTGGCACATCAGCCACAACACCATCAGCACGAACTTCAACACCGTGATACCAGCAAGCAACTCGGTCGCCTAAGTTCCAACCAAGGGAAAGACGAGCACCGCGGTGTGGACAGCGATCTTCAAGTGCATGAACCTGACCTTCGGCATCACGCCAAACCACAATATTTTCGCCTAAACGGGTAATTCCGACTGGATTAGCAGCGACTTCCCAACTTGCTAAAACCGGATGCCATTGGTCACGTAAACCAAGTTCTAAATATTCTTCAGCACTTTGTGAAGTTGATACGATTGCGTTCATTTTATTCTTCCCTGAATCAATAACCTAAACGTTGCATTTCTTCTGTAAAGCTTGCAGAAGTCCATTCATCACCAGATTCACAGCGGAAACCCTGTTGATTAAGTGCAGAAACAACGTCATCTAACTCTGTTGCGCCCGCAGAAAATGCCTGAATCAAGTTTTTTACAAAATCCTGTTCATAGAGCGTTGGTTCTTTATAGCGTGTTTGCCAAACCAACAATTCAGATTGACCTGGAATTTGAATATTGTTGATCCCTGCTTCGGTTGCCGGCGTTGCATGAATCCAGCTTGCCAACTTTTCATTAAATGTCTTCATTGTTCTGCTTCCTTGTACATGTGAGGACTAGAGTTGAATTTGAATATCCTGTCCTTCAACACGAACTGGGTACGTACATAGGTTTCTACACCCGGGTCCACTTTTTAGCTCACCTGTCTGAATGTCAAAAATTGCTTCGTGCAATGGACATTCAACAGTCTGATCTTCGATAAATCCTTCGGTTAATAAGGCATACGCATGAGGGCAAACATTTTCGATAGCAAAGTAATTTTCATCGACGAAAAATACGCCTATTTTTTTCCCTTCAATTTCGATGGCTTTCGGCTCATCTTCGCTAACGTCACCCTGCTGACAAACTGAGATCCAACTCATACCTTGCGTCCTCATTTTGTTTTATATACAAAACATAATTTGATTTTCAAAACACAAGCTAAGCATAATCCCCTTGATCATTTTTTGTCAAAGTAAAAATAAATATAAAATTCATTGGTTTATTAATTTTTAAATATTTTGTTACGTTTCAAGAAGGAAACAAAGTTTTAAATATAAAAATTGTTTTATGCATTTTTAACAATTACAATAGTTATAAAATAAAGCAGCATGCCCCAAATTGAATCATGTTTTATTTATAGGAAAATGACACGAATGAGCATAGCAATTGATGAAGATTCGCAAGAATCGGAAACAACAAAAAATGATGATCGATATTTAGTTCCCGGACTTGTACGGGGTTTAGCTATCTTGCAAGCATTTAACCAACAAGCGCAAGAAATGACCATTACAGAAATTGCTGAAATTTTAGAAGTGAACCGTTCTAGTGCATTTCGTCTGATCTATACTCTCGAATCTTGTGGCTATTTAAGAAAAGCATCTCAAAAAACTTACGCTCTCGATTCAAAAGTCATGGAACTTGGTTTTAACAGTTTATCTAAACTTTCATTACTCGATTTATCGACACCTTTAATGAAAGAACTACGTGACCAAACCAAACTCGCGGTACATCTTTCAATTTTAGAAGGCACTCATATTGTCTTTGTAAATAATATCCAGTCGATGGGAACCTTCACGAGCAACATTAGCTTAGGAACTCGCTGGCCTGCCCATGCAACCGTCATTGGTCAAATGCTTTTATCTGATTTACCTGAAACTGAAGTACGTCAGCGTTACCGCAATTTTAGCGATTGGGACAGTTTCTCTGAACTGACGCCAACCAATTTAAAAGCTTTATTGCAAAGACTCTCTTTCGTAAAAACTCAAAAAACTATGGTGAGCTGGGGTCATTACAACCATGATATGGCAGCCTGTGCGGCGCCTATTTTTAAACAGTCAAATGGTAAAATGGTCGCTGTTATCTCTGTAAGTTGTCCAATTACCACTTATGATGAAAGAACATTTAAGGAAGATATCGCAAATTTAGTTGTTGAAACAGCGAATAAAATTTCCAAATTTATTTATTAAAAAAAGCGACGTTAAGTCGCTTTTTTTTAGATTTTATTTCATAAATTAAAAGTTATTTTTAAAAATGTTCCCATTCATATCCATAAAAATAAGTATCGAATGATGCTCTTTAATATCAAATTTTAAATACTGCTGTTTAAACTGGATTACTGCATAAAACTCTTCAGCTCCATCATCTAAACCCGTAGCAGAAATCTGGCTGCCTTGTGGAAATTTCTTAAGCCATGCAGCGTTATAAAAATCTGATACAGAATTAAATTCACAATACTGTTTTGGCTCTGCCATTATTTTTGCAGCAATTTGATCAAACTGTTGTTGTTTATAGACCTCTAAGCTCAACAACATGATCACACTCCAAATTAAAGCTGGTTTGAGGCTAAAAGCTGTTTCTTTTTAACCTTTTCCCATTGATACCAACCATAAGCTGCCATCAAAACAAATGCTGCATACAAAGCGGCTGTTAAAAATAAATCTTTATAGATGAACATACCGACATAAATAATATCGACAAATACCCAAAGTATCCAAGTCGCAATATGTTTTCGGCTGGTCCAATACGTTGCAAGCAAACTAAATGCGGCAAGTTGTGAGTCGAGCATAGGAACTGCTGCATCAGTAAAGTTTTTAAGAATTAAGCCAAAAAGCAAGCCACCTACCGCGGCAATGATCATTTGAAAAATTGCAACTTTAAGAGCTATTGGCTCTATACGAATGTCATGATCTTGCTGCTTTCCCTTAAGCCAGTAGTAAAAGCCATAAAAATTTACGACCATAAAAAAGAACTGCAAAATCGTTTCGCCATATAGCTTAAATTCGTAAAACAAATAGGCATATAAAACAAAGGCAAAGAAATTAAACAGCCAACACCACATATTACGGATTACCGTTAATCCGACTCCAATCAGGCTAATCAAGACTGCAAAGATTTCTAGAGGTGACATAAAAACAGCTGCTTATTGAGATCAATTTGACGAAGTATTATGAGAAAAATATAAAGCGAAGCAAACTGCTAATTTAAATAAATTATGCAAATTGGCATTGTCTGAGGTTTTATTCTTTTCTAATGTCATCGATTTATTTCAATGCACAGACAAAAGAAATACTGATCGAGTCGCAAAACAAATTATATTTGCTAGTTTTTAAACGATTGTTTAAAACATGATTAAAGACAAATAAAGAGCGTGACAATATGTCAAATCAAGCAGGAAAAGTCAGCCGTGAAACTCGTGGACATATTTTTTTAATTGGTCTAGATCGGGCAGCAAAACGTAATGCTTTTGATAGTCACATGATCAAAGACTTATCACTAGCGCTCACCGAATATGAAAATAATGATGCCCTGCGCTGCGCGGTTATCTTTGCTCATGGGGATCATTTTACAGCTGGTTTAGACCTAGTTGAGTTACAACCTAAACTCGCTACAGGTGTTTTTGATTTTAGTGAAAATGAGATTAACCCTTGGGGCACTGTAGGCCGAAAGCTCAGTAAACCTTTGATTGTGGCAGTACAAGGTTATTGTTATACAGCTGGTATAGAACTATTTCTCAACGCAGATATTACGATTGCGAGTGAAAATACACAATTTGCTCAAATGGAAGTTCAACGTGGCATCTTACCTTTTGGCGGAGCAACCGCCCGTTTTACTCAAGCCGCGGGTTGGGCAAAAGCCATGCGCTATTTACTCACTGGTGACTCTTTCGATGCAAAAGCAGCATTTGATATGAACCTGATTACAGAAATATGTCCAGAAGGTTCTCAGCTCAATCGTGCAATAGAACTTGCTGAACATGTTGCGCAAGCTGCTCCTCTTGCTGTAAAAGCGACCCTCGCCTCTGCTCGCGAAGCTATTAACGAAGGTTACGGGGTTGCCTTTAAGCAATTACAAAACCATCTTCAACCTTTGCTCACAACAGAAGATGTTCAAGAAGGTGTATTTGCCATGTTGCAAAAAAGACCTCCTGTTTTTAAAGGTAAATAATACCTGCTCAAGCACTGCATTCTACAGTTTAAAACCTATGGATATACAGAAATTAGCGTAAAAAAAAAGCCCACACGATGCGGGCTTTTTTTCATTAATCTTCTTTATTCAACTCTAACGATTTTACCTAGTTCATCATGATGAACGACTGTAATTTTCTGACTACGTCCCTGCTCAATTTCATGTTCAGGTAAATCAAAATAGCGCGCATAATCATCTGTCTGTTTTGTTTTAAGCGCATTACCACCAACACGATGCTCAGGCAGCACATGACTCCACAACAATAAACAAATTGCACAAGCAATTAACGCAGTAATACCATGTTCAATACCTAAACCAAAGGCACTAAACAAACGGTGAACCAAATGTGTTTTTTGGAGCTCAGCCAAAACCCAGATCAGTACAAATGGACGCCACAGCAACAACCAAACCGCCCACATCATGGCTGTGCTTGTTGTAGAAGCATAGCGTTTATGCCATGGTAATTGACGGCGTAAATCAATAATCAACGAATTTGTCTTCATTTCTCTCTTTACCTAACGAAGTGCTGTGGTTTTCCCCAGACATCAATACAGCACGATCTTTAAAATCTCATGACTCTTGCATTTCATCCACGAATGCCCCGATCCGGGCTCACCCAACGCGCACGTTTCTCATCTCCACGTTTTAAAACTTTTGGAAATGCCACAATAGTTGCCGAGATGGTGATTAGCCAAAAGACCAATGGATACCAGATCATCCAGAAATAGTTTTTTCCTAGATGTGGTTCATAACGACTATCCATCCATTTGCTTAAAGCAAACTGAATGAGACAGGTTGCCCCCAATAAAATACCGCTACCATACGGTAAAAATGGAGAGCTCACAACGGCTAAAGCAGGGACCGGTAAAATAAAATGTACCAACCATAATAAAGCCATCGCCAGCATTAAATATGACCAAACTAAGGTTAAGCAAAGCTCAAACATTAAAGGCCATAAAAAATTTAATTTTGGCTTGGTGAAGACATCAATATTTTTAATTAATACCTGTGCCCCACCCATAGCCCAACGTAAACGTTGTTTCCACAAACCGTTTAAAGTTTCAGGCATTAAAATCCAGACTAAGGCATTCGGTTCAAAACGAATGTCCCAACCTGCACGCTGCAATTTCCAAGTAATATCGATATCTTCAGTCAACATATTGGGTGACCAATAATCCACTTGGTGAACAGCGCTCTTACGAAAAGCGGTAATCACACCCGATACGGTAAATAAGCGCCCAAAGGTACGTTGTGCACGTTTAATCATGCCAACAATCGAAGAAAACTCACCGACCTGAATACGCCCTAGCAAAGTTGAGCGAGTACGAATACGCGGGTTACCTGTAACCGCTGCAACTGTTGGATTTTCCTGAAAATGACGAATCATCCACTTTGCTGCATGAGGATCAAGTAAAGCATCGCCATCAATACCAATTAAAAACTCGGCATCGGTCATTAAGCTTCCGGCTTGCAACCCCATAGCTTTACCTTGGTTTTGAGCCAAATGAACAACACGTAGTTTTTCATGTTGTGCTGCTAAACGGTCGAGTACCTCGCCTGTATTGTCCGAGCTACCATCATTAATCGCAATCACTTCAAAATGAGGATAGTCCAGTTTTAAAGCATGGCTGATCGTTTCCTCTGCATTATCCCCTTCATTAAAACAAGGAATTAAAACAGCGACTTTTGGATAACTCTCTAACGGAGCAGGTTGATCGTAAGGCGGAGCCTGACGTTCTTTCCAATAGAAAATGATCGCGCCAATCATCCATAAATACGACATGAATAATGGATAATAGAAAACGAATTTTAAGGCATGCGACCATATTGCAGCAAAGATTGTCATGTTTTAGCCTCAACTACGGCACAAGACGAGATGATTTTTCAGCAAATGCTTTACGCATCACATCAACATCCGGATGATCTTTAATTGGATCATCTGGGTAATATCCGACATGCATTACACCTTGCTGATAAAGAGAATGAATTGTTGCGGCCATTTCAGTTGAAGGTACCTTTTCGTTTTTACGCCAGTCGGTTGCCTGTAATTCAAAAACGGTTTTCTTAATACCATTTGGATATTGTTTCACGCGATCAACCATATCTTTATAGAACTGATCAGCATTATCTACCTGTTCCATATAAGGCATTGCCATAATAGCCGTAAAGTCATAGCGTTTTAATGACTCTTCAAGCGATTGTGAATACCAGTTTTCTGCATATGGTTTTAAAGCAACTTGCGCATATAAGTTACGTGCGGTGAGTAAGAACGGTTCATATTGTCGCACGTCATCAACGAGTTGCATTGCAAAATCATCTAGATATTTTGTCTTATATGCCGTCCACTTTTGCAAATCTTGATCGTTATCGCGAATTTTTGCCAAATCTGTAGGTAAACCTTGTTTCGCATAAGCTTTTAAGGCATCTGGGCTTGCATCTTCATAGTCAGATAAGGTGACGTCGTCATGGAATAAAATTCCGTTAAATGAAGATGACTTCGCCAAATCTTGATAAATCTCACGAATAGTTTGGCGTGCGTCTGCTGAGAACGGACTTAAACGGATATACCCCATGTTGAGGTGTTCACCTGTTTTTGCTTGCTCTGTCACCACCAAATCCTTAGAAACAGGATCAGTTCTTGGTAGTTCCCATGCCAATAAAGGCATCCACGCATAAATACGACTTACAGGCGTACGCGTTTGAATTTGCCATGCTACACGGTTAAACAAGTCGGCACGCATTGGAATATGGCGGTTTGGGAAATACACCATATCAGCAGAGCCATTCGCATCTGGATCTGAAAATGCCTGTAAATAGACTGTATTTACACCCATCGCATTAATTCGGTCTAACAAGTGACCTAAATTACGTTCTTGCTGTTTCGGGTCTGGATCATAAATATAGTCCAGATCAATATGCATAATTTTTTGCGGACGATTGTTATCCGTTAAATTCAATTCACGATTTTTAATTTCTTGAGCCAAATCATCAGTCGTCATATCGCCTTCTACCAAAATACGGCTCATATTTTGGAGAGATTGTTTTGCGTGGTCTGCCCCATCATCAAGTGTAATGGTAATTGGCATACCAAGCTTTTTAGCAATTTGAACAGTTTGCATATTATAGCGACCATAAGGCCATACCATAATACGTGGTGAACGTAAGCCGTGTGCTTTGAGTAGTTCGTTATTTTTCTTTAAGTCGTTATAAATACGTGCCTGATATTGTGCATCGTTCTCGTAAGTTTGAGTTTTTACATCATAAAAACGAGTAGTTGCAGCAGGTTCAGAGTTGCCTTGTGGGTTGCCTGTAATACCACGGTGCAAATGATAGCTATGGTTTGCAATTTCTACAAAGCCACTATCTTGCATCTCTTTCAGCTCACCCCAGCTTAAGATTTTATCGCGTGGAATTTCTTCCCCTGAAAAATCGACTTTCTGCCCTGCTTTTGGCTCTAACCATGAACCTACTACTGCGAGTACTACAGGGATTTTTTTAGCTTTAATAACAGGATAAGCATTTTGATAAAAAGATTGATAACCATCGTCTACAGTTAATAGAACAGGTTTTGTAGGTAATTGAAATTTACCTTGATGAGCACGGATCAACTGATCAACCGTAATAAAATGGAATCCGTTTTTTTGCAGCCATTCAACATGCTGTGTAAATTGTTGAGTCGTCACTGCATATTGAGGAATTAGTGCATTTTTAGTATCGGTAATTTCATGATAACCAATCACCGTAAGTGTTGACGCGTCCAGTTTAGGTGGTTTGGCTAATGCCATGCCTGACAAACCTGCCAGAGCTAAGCCAAGTGATATGTTCAACAAAGGAGATGCAAAGCGGATAATCATGAAATAGCGTCTCAATAACAATATAGATTATTTATGCGAAGTTTGATTTTAAGACGCAAACTTTTTGAAATTTGGTCTTAATGTCAGCCTGCCCATAAATGAACAGTTTCTCAGTCAGCATTTATAATCAAATAATCTGAAAATAATCTTAAATATTTAAAAAGCTAAAATATAAATTAATAATGTATTTATATTTAAAGCTCATATAAACAAGAAAGCCCCCTAAAGGGCTTTAAATTTCACTAGTCACGAGTTTTGACATCGAATAATTCAATTTCAAAAATTAAATTAGAATTAGCAGGAATAATCTTACCCATTTTACGCTCACCATAAGCTAAATGAGCAGGTACGATTAATTTACGCTTGCCGCCAACTTTCATTCCCATAATGCCTTGGTCCCAGCCTTTAATTACACGGCCTGTACCAATCACGCATTCAAAATAGTTACCGCGATCAATTGAAGAATCAAATTTTGTGCCGTCTTCTAACCAACCTGTATAGTGAGTTGTAATCAAAGCACCTTTAACCGCTTCTTTGCCTTCACCTACTTTTAAATCGATAATTTCTAATTCATTTGACATGGTTTACCCCTTAATCTGAATCTTTAAAATCGCAATTGGTACTTAGTGTACCAACTGAATCTGTAGAATTTGTTGCGCTTTTCTATGTTACTGTAACTGTGTCCACACAACACTTGCCTGACCCTTTTCACCTAAAAGCGTCCACTCGTTGTCCATGACATTTAATTGAAGCTGCATTGTACGTTCACAAAGTTGTTCAAGCTCTGCTGTACTTTGAGGGGCAATTTGCCACACTTGAACGTTACTTAACGTTTTAATTTTACTGTTTCGTTTCCACCATTCTTCGACTTGTGTGCCATACACAACGAGCGCAACTGTTTTACAGCGAGCACTGGCTTTTTTGACTTTATCTTCAGACGGTAAACCAACTTCAATCCATGTTTCTAACTGACCCGTTAAATCTTTTTGCCATAATGCTGGCTCGTCAGTTTCAAAAAGGTCTTTAGTAAACTCAAGCTCATCACTTGCGAAACGGGCAAAAGCCATCAAACGAACCATTAAGCGTTCTAAAGTTTCCGAAGGATGCAAGGCAAGCGTCAGTTGATAATCACCATAAATATGGTCATCCATATTGGCAATATTCAAGTCTGCCTTATAAATTGTTGCTTTAAGCGCCATGATTAATATGTCCAAAAATTTGGCGCTAAGGATACTCGATTTTGGGTAAAAAATTATAAAAAAACTGAACAATGCAAAGCATAGTCATGTGAAATTTGCATATTCTTCCAAAACGCTCAGCTTATTTTATAGTTGGCCGGCTTTTTGCTTTAGAGAGATATATTTTCCTCTTGCTAAAATTGATGACTTATGTGGCTAAAGCTCAAGCGTAGTTTATTTTTACAGGTTCTTTGTGCTCTCTTTCTTGGGGTTGCAGT
This sequence comes from Acinetobacter sp. TG2027, assembly GCF_000302435.1. Classification (NCBI taxonomy): domain Bacteria; kingdom Pseudomonadati; phylum Pseudomonadota; class Gammaproteobacteria; order Moraxellales; family Moraxellaceae; genus Acinetobacter; species Acinetobacter sp. TG2027. Next base: position 149,692 of record NZ_AMJN01000048.1, read on the forward strand.
TGGAATCGGCTTTCATGATTTCTCCCTATCTTTAAAGCCATTAGGTGATGGTTTTATTTCTTTAATTAAGATGCTGATTGCACCAATTGTGTTTTGTGTTGTTGTACTGGGAATCTATGGTGCAAACGACATTAAAAAAATGGGCAAAGTCGGTGCAAAAACGATTCTCTACTTTGAAGTCGTCACCAGTATTGCCTTAATTTTAGGCATTATTGTGGCCTATGTATTTAAACCGGGCGTCGGTATGAATATCGATATTAGCCATTTAGATGCAAAAGATTTAAGTACCTATACCGAACGTGCCCATGAAATGCATACGGGTTCGGAATTTCTACTCAATATTATTCCAAAAACCTTCACTGCCGCTTTTGCAAACGGCGATATTTTACAGGTTTTATTGATCGCTATTTTATTTGGTGTTTCCCTACTTTTAATTCCAAAACATTTAGCAGAGCTGGTACGTCAAGCACTTGAAGCTTTTTCAGAAGTCTTCTTTAAAATTATGGGACTTATTATTCGTTTAGCTCCAATTGGTGTATTCGGTTCAGTGGCCTATACCACTGCTAAATTTGGTTTAGATTCACTCTTACAATTGGGTTATTTGGTTTTACTGTTTTATGCAACCTGCATTTTATTTGTCGTTATTGTTTTAGGTTCGATTTTAAAACTTGCCGGTTTCAACATTTTCAAATTTGTGGGTTATTTTAAAGATGAACTCGCTATTGTTTTAGGTACCGCTTCTTCTGACTCTGTTCTTCCTCAAATTATGAAAAAACTCAAAAATTTGGGAATTAAAGATTCAACGGTAGGTTTGGTTATTCCAACTGGTTATTCATTTAATTTAGATGGCTTTTCAATTTACTTAACTTTAGGCGTGATCTTTATTGCACAGGCCTGCAATATTGATTTGTCTATGCATGACTTACTGGCTATTTTGCTAGTTTCGCTCATTACTTCTAAAGGTGCACACGGTATTCCAGGCTCGGCTTTAGTTATTCTTGCAGCCACACTTTCAGTGATACCAAGTCTCCCTGCAATTGGCTTAGTGCTTCTACTTTCAGTCGACTGGTTTATTGGAATTATTCGTGCCTGTACCAACTTAATTGGTAACTGTGTCGCGACCGTAGTGATTGCTCACTGGGAAAAAGATATTGACCATGCGCAAGCTAAAGCTGTGTTAGATAGCAAACCTTAATCCCACTCATCAGAGAACATTGAATTACTTTTGGTTTAATGTTCTCTATTCTTCAAGCTGACAGGCAAGTAATGCTGTTTCAAAAGCCAACCAATCATGGTTATGTTCGCTAATGATTTCAATACGGTTATCAATGCCCTCTTCACCAGACTTATAATTAAACTGATCAGGATTAAAGTTAAAAACTTTCCACCCTTGATCTGTGTTAAAAATTCCCTTAATTCGAAGCCAGTCTTGCTGTGCACATAATAAATCTAGCAAAGCATAAAACTCGAATTTCCAGCGCTTAGGTAATTTCCAACCTGCCACAATATAGCCTTGTGCCGACTCGACATAATGATAAGGTAATTGCTGAATTTCCTTCTTAACCTCGGTTTCAGTCATTTGTTTTTGAAGTTTAAGTAAAGGTTGTATAGATCGCTCGGTTAAACGAGCAGCTACATCAATTTTATTTAACGCTAACTGACCATTTTCAGTTTTAATCCACTCTTGGTGATAAGGCTGGTATTCGTCTTTTAATAGCTCAAGCGCCTGATCATCTTCAAAAGTCATCACATCGGTATGTGACACCACCACAATCTGGGCAGCTTTTAACTGATCTTCATAAAGGTTTTGTTTAACCCAATTAGTATCATGCAAACGACTACCATCTACCACCGTAATCAATGCTCGCATGGCTAAACTACTTTGCCAATGAGGCTCAGTCAGTTGGTCAAATAACTGAGAAGGATGCCCAAGTCCAGTCGGCTCAATAAACAGCCTGTCTGGCTTTTGTTCACTCAACAGTCGAGCTAAAGCAATATGCATCGGCAATTGACTGCTACAACATAAACAACCGCCTAATAGTTCTTTGACTGCATATCCTTCATCTTGAGGTAAGAGTTGTTGGTCTACTCCAATTTGTCCAAACTCATTCATTAATACAGCCCAAACCTCATCTTTAGGCTTTTGGCTTAATAAATGCTGTAATAATGTGGTTTTTCCTGCCCCTAAAAAACCGGAAATAATATGGGTAGGAACAGTTTTTGGAGTGATCAGTTTCACAAGCGGCTCAAATCAACAAGGTTTAAAAAACTAAGAAAGGTATATCACTGTTTAAGTAGCATGAAAATGATTTTTAACTTTGAAGATATACTTTTCAATTATCAGGCTAAAGCTCTCAATTTGTGACAGGCATCTCATCAATTATCTAAATTAGCTTTTAACATCTATAACTCAAACGAAATATCCTATTCAAGCACATTCACAATTCATGCCAGAGTGTTAGGTTTACGTAACAGAGTTGGCTTTTTTTTACTCGATAAGAAATATTTTTTCACATTTTAAGGTGTATTTAAGTCCCTTTATTTTACAGATTGCTCACATAAATGACCCGTATATTTCATATTGTTAAGATAGCCGTAATAGATTGTTAAGTTAATTGATGTAATACCAACCTCGGCTTAGCATGTGTCCTAGCTTAGTCATTCAGCCATACAGGTTTCAGGTATGTATGAACGATTAGGTTTAATTTATTTTTAAATGAAATTTAAGGATGCCATAAAATGAAATTAGCTAAAACTTTACTCGCTACTACACTTGCTTTAACTGCTGCTTCAACTTTTGCTGCTTCTAAGCACGACCAAGCACATAACACTGCTGGTGAAGAAAAAGTTGTTGTTTCAACTCAAGAACAAGCAAACACTGCAAATGCTGCATCTGATGCTGTAGGTTCTGCTTCTGAAGCTGCTCCTGCAACTCGTTAATTCTCTCAGCATTCTCCTCCAAGCTCAGAGATAATTTTACTGAAATGAAAAATGGACGCTGAATTTTGGTAAAGAAGAAAAAGGATCGAACCATGCTGCGGTTCGATCCTTTTTTAATTTGATCTATTTTTTTAAGAAGTTTTCTTATACATGCTACAAGATGGGTTGTGGTTTTCTTGAAGACGTAAAACCTTACGATGCTCAGCAGCTTCAAAGCGGCAACGCTTCCATTCTGTATTGAGATTTAATTGAGGTACTTCACATGGCTTGCCCTGTTCATCAACAGCAATCATCGTGAAATAACAGCTATTGGTATGGCGCACTGTCCGCTTCTGGATATTTTGCGCTTCAACACGGATACCGACTTCCATTGAAGTACGACCTACATGGTTCACACTTGCCAAGAAGGTTACCAACTCACCTACATAAATAGGTTCTTTAAAATTTACTTTATCTACAGATAAAGTCACCACGTAGCCACCCGAATAACGACTTGCGCAAGCATAAGCGACTTGGTCTAGTAGTTTTAGAATCGTACCACCATGAACATTACCTGAAAAATTTGCCATATCAGGCGTCATCAAAACTGACATCGTCAATTCAGACTGATCATCAGTTGCTGTGGTCATTTCATCTAATGTAGGCATAGCTCAACTCTGTCTTAAAACAAGCTCAGTCAACATTATGGTTGATAATTCACAAAAAAAACATGCTTAAATCCACAACATAGCATTGTATTTTTTAATATCTTTGATTGTTTTTTAAAATTTAATTTTTTAAGGTGCTATTTTTAAAGTTATTTTTTAAAGCTGTTCTATTTATCTTAGAATTTTTTAGAAGATGCTATGCCATTTTATTCCATGTTCAATGGCATAGCAGGTTGTTATGAGTGACTTGCTAAACTTTATTAATGACGCCTGTCACACCATTAATAATCATATCAATGGCGATCGTACCGATTAATAAAGCAGATAAACGCCCAACAATATCAAAATAGCGGTCGATATGCTTGGCATGTTTATAGCGTAAATGATCATGTGAAAATTTCATCAAAATCAAAATACTGCAAGTTAAAAACAAGGTGAAGGCAATCACTAGGGCTGCCTCACCAATTGACATTTCAATACCTGTGACCACAGCCGCACTAATGGTGCCTGGGCCGATCATAAATGGCATGGCAATGGTGCCAGCCAGATGTTCTGGTGCACCGCGCATTTCACCAATGGTATCGGCGCCCTGAAACACATAGCGGTAGCCAATCACCAAAAAGATGAGGCCTCCAAAAATCTGAAAGGCTTCAAAACGTACATTCAGATATTTACTAAAAATTGTTTCGCCGCCCCATGCAAATAGCATGAAGACGACAAAAGCAATCAAACTTCCCTGAATCAGTGCTTTATTAAACACCTTGGCTTCTGAATGGCGGATCAGGCCAATCATATAAATGCTCATTAAAAATGGATTGAGCAAAGAGAAAAATAAAGCAAAAGAATGTAGATAAGGAGAAGCCATGCATTTTCCTCTTAAGCTTGTGGATCTGGGAACAATGGACGATTCCCGGGGCTAATACGATTAATATGTAAGAACGTCATATGTCTTTCATATTTATCTAAAATATCGTTAATGACCTGTTCTTTACTGTAACCGACCAGATCGTTATCTTGAGAGCCATCATAAAGATAGGTTTCAAGTCGGAAATAGAACTGTTTGCCTCGTTTTACACGCTGGCTAAAGTTCGGCGCGCTATAGCGTACAGGCCAAATCTGATAAACAAAGTTTTGCTCTTCTTCCAAATGGATAGTCAGATCTAGATGGTAAAGCGTATCTTCATCTTCAAGCGGGGTTTGCTGCACGTCCACATTCATGCCCTGCTTAATCAACTCATCAGCAACAGCCTGAACAGCTGGCAAACACACCATATCTAGCATGCGCTGTGTTTCTGTAGTTCCCGGATGATGCATGACTCGAGTTAAACGCTGTTTCCAGTTCAGAATATCCACGTTCCCTACCACTGGCGCTGCATTCATACTGAGACTAGCATGCCTGTAATCTTCAAGTCTGAGCGACTTATAAAGCCCTGCCATCACAAGGAACATCACAAAACTAAACGGCAATCCCATAATAATAGTTGCGTTTTGCAAGGCAGTAATGCCGTTGGTCATGAGCATGGCTAATGTGAGTAAACCAATCGCTACAGCCCAAAACACGCTTAACCAACGTGGGGCATCATTATCGATATTAGTGAGTTTAGTCGTGAAGTTACCTAAAACCAGCGCTCCCGAATCGGCAGAAGTCACGTAAAACAAAAGCCCTGTTACGGTGGCAATTGAAGCAATAAAGGTAAAGCCCGGATATTGCGCTAACAGGTCGTAGAAACCATGAGCCGGATTTGCTAACACCGTCGCTGCTAAGGTTTGGTTGCCTTCAAAAATAACACTGTGCAGTGCGCTATTACCAAAAATAGATAACCACGTGAGTGTAAATAGAAGTGGAATAATTAAGGTACCGCATACAAACTCACGAATGGTACGCCCTCTTGAGATACGTGCCAAAAAGAGTCCTACAAATGGAGACCAAGCAATCCACCACGCCCAGAAGAAGAAAGTCCAACTACTCATCCATTCTTTAGGCTGTTCAAAAGCAAAACTTTGTAATGCTAAAGCAGGGAAACGAGTTAAATAGTCACCAATATTTTGGACAAGGGCATTGAGTAAAAACTCAGTATTTCCCAAGAATAAAATAAACAGCAATAACCCGACTGAAACATAAATATTGATTTCAGATAAAATCCGCAGGCCTTTATTGACCCCAGATGTCACCGAAATAACGCTAATACCCACTGCAACAGCAATCAGGATAAATTGCATCCAGATATTTTCTGGTAACCCCAATAACACATGTAGGCCATAATTCAGCTGTACTACTCCAATCCCGCAGGTCGTCGCAATACCAAAAATTGTCCCGATCACGGCAGCTGTATCAACACTATGCCCAATTGCCCCATTAATTCTTTGTCCAAAGATTGGATAAAGTGCAGAACGAATGGTAAGCGGCAAATTATAACGATAGCTAAAATATCCCAATGACATACCAATCAAGGCATACATACACCAGCCAGTTAAACCATAGTGAAACAATGTCCAAACCATACTTTGGCGTGCTGCTTCATAGGTTTGACCTACTCCAACCGGAGGTTGCATGTAATGAGACAATGGTTCAGCGACCGAGAAGAACATGAGGTCGATACCAATACCCGCCGAGAACAGCATGGCAGACCAACTGAGCAAACTAAACTCAGGCTTTGAATGCTTAGGTCCTAATTTGATACTGCCATATCTTGAGCAGGCAATAAAAATCACAAAAGCCATATATAGTGTTGCTGCCAGCAGGTAATACCAACCAAAAGTTGAAGTTACCCACCGAAGCACAGCATTCATGACTCGATTTGCAAAATCGTTGAACAAAAACGTGACGAGAGAAAAAATTAAAATAAGTACAGCTGAAAAATAAAAAACCACACGGTTGAGCGGGTCTTTTTTAGATTTAGATAATGTTAAATCATCAACTGCTCTTGGATTATCTGTTGCCATACAATCCTCAAGGAATAAAATAAAAACAAAATATTTAATTTCGTCTTTTCACTCTTATTTAAAACAATGAAAAGACGACTTTAAACGCAAAAAAATAATATATAGATGTGATCGATTGAGGTTATAAAACCTCGGTCACTTTATTCTGGTCACAATTCGATGGGACTGAAATGTCTTTTGAAACAGCTAACTGTTTTTTCACTAATTGAGGGTCAAAATCATCTTGCTTTAACGCTTTGGCTAAACCAAACATATAAAGCAAAATAATGACTGAAAATGGTAAACCACATAACACCACTGCACTTTGCATGGAGTTAAAACTACCGGCTAAAAGTAAGCCAATACTTACAATGGTAATTACCACAGACCAAAAGACGCGTAACCAGATCGGTGAATCACTATCATTGGTGCCCCCTTTTGAGGACAAATTAGCGATCATTAGTGTACCAGAACCAACTGGTGTCAAAAATAAAACGAAACAAATTACAACAACAATACCTGCAACGTAAGGATTAAACGGCAGATATTCGAGTAATTTAAATAAGGATAATGCTGGATCAGTTAAGACCATATCACCTAATACTTTCTGTTTTTGCTGCAAGATAAAATAAATTGCAGTATTTCCAAAAACCGAAATCCAAGCCAGTGTAAAACCGAGTGGAATCAGGCATACACCCAATACTACTTCACGAATGGTACGTCCTTTTGAAATGCGGGCAATAAACATACCGACAAAAGGCGCCCAAGCAATCCACCAAGCCCAATAAAATACGGTCCACGAACCCAACCAGCCACTGGCTTTTTGATTGTACAAATACATATCAAAACTTTTACCAATAAAATTATTGAGGTAATCGCCAGTATTTTGCACCAGACCATTTAATAAATGGTTGGTCGGACCTGTTAAAAATACAAATAAAAGTAAAGCATATAGCAAACGTAAATTAATACGCGACAACCATGCCAAGCCTTTTTCAATACCCACCACTGTCGTAATCGTGGCAACGAACATCATGATGAGCACGGCAGTAATTAAGGTCGCAGAGTTATCCGGAATTTGCGGCAGTAAATAACAAATGCCCGATACAAGTACCAATGCTCCAATTCCCAAGTTGGTGACTAAGGAAATAACTGTCGCTAAAATTCCAAAGCCATCGACAAAATCACCCACCAAGCCATGCACTCGCTCTCCAAAAATTGGGTAAAGCGCCGAACGAAGTGCTAATGGCAAGTTTTGTCTGAAAGCAAAGTAACCTAAAGTAACTCCGAGCAATGCATAGAGCACCCAGCCATGAATCCCCCAATGCAAAAAGCTATAAGTCATCGCATTACGGGCTGCCTGAATCGTTCCTGCCTCACCTTCTGGCGGTCTTAAAAAATGGTCAACAGGTTCGGCCACACCATAATAAAGTAGCGCAATACCAATCCCTGCCGAAAACAGCATTGAAGTCCAAGCCAAATAACTAAACTCAGGTTTGTCGTCATCTTTTCCCAAAGGAATCTGCCCTACTTTTGAAAAAGCGAGCCAACCAACAAAGCCCAGGCAAAGCACAATAACCAGCATGTAATACCACCCAAAAAAGTGATTTACCTGCTCTTGTACATAGGTCAGCCAAAACTGACTTTTTTCTGGAAACAGCACAAAAAGTAGGCCAAAAATACCGATACTGATTGCTGAACTCCAAAATACGAAACGATTTAACCGAATATGGTCTGAAGAATATCCATCACTTTTCAACACCATCTTATTGCTCCTTGCAATCGGTGTATTTTTCTCAAAATAACGTGATAAGTAATGTACTTATGCGCATCATCCTATCCTTAAGAACCTTTGATTTCACCTCTTTATTTTTAGAAGCTTGTTCAAAAATTCATTGATTTTTACATATCATACTTGTTATTGATTGAACGTTCAATCAATAACAAGTATGATAAAAAAGTGCTATGATGCTCTGCAAGTTAACATGTTGAATTTTAAGCACCACTAAAAGTGCTGATGTGGACAACCATGACAAAACGCAGAGTAAAACCAGAACATGTGCGACGTGAAGAAATCATGAACGCTGCACTCGACGTAATTTATGAAGTGGGGTTATCCAATACCACCATTGCACAAATTGCAAAAAAAGCCGAGCTGTCGACCGGCATTGTCAGCCATTATTTTGGCGACAAACAAGGGTTGATAAATACCTGCATGCAAGAAATGTTAAATGTTCTGCGTCGTAAAACCGAACAGTACAGAGCAGAAGCAGATTCGCATCCAGAGAGCCAGATTAAGGCCATTATCGACTCTAACTTTGACATTAGTCAGGTCAATGAAAAAGCAATGCGGGTCTGGTTGGACTTTTGGTCAGCAAGTATGCATGTACCAGACTTAAGCCGCTTACAAAAGATTAATGATCAACGCCTGTACTCCAACTTGAAATTTTATTTTCTTAAGTTAATGGATGAACAACAGGCCAGTGTTGCCGCTAGAGGTTTGGCAGCATTGATTGATGGATTATGGTTACGAGGCAGTTTAAGCCGTCATAACGAATTTGACAGCAACCTTGCTCGTTCCATTGCTTACGATTATGTACAAACGCAATTGCAATTTGCGAACAAGCCTTTGCAGGAGAGACAAAATGAGTGATGTACAAGTTCATCAATTGTATATCCATGGACGCTATGTTAAAGCAACCAGTGGTAAAACATTTAATAGTATTAACCCTGCCAACGGCGAGACAATCGCGACTCTTCAGCAAGCTTCTGAACAAGATATTGAAGCTGCTGTACAAAGTGCCCAACAAGGACAAAAAATCTGGGCTGCCATGACTGCCATGGAACGTTCACGTATTTTACGTCGTGCTGTCGACATTCTTCGTGAACGTAATGATGAGCTTGCCCGTCTTGAAACACTCGACACAGGTAAAGCTTTTAGCGAAACATCTACAGTCGATATTGTGACTGGCGCAGATGTACTCGAATACTACGCAGGACTTGCAACAGCCATTCAAGGCGAACAAGTTCCACTTCGCGAATCAAGTTTCTTTTATACACGCCGTGAACCGTTAGGTGTGGTTGCTGGTATTGGTGCCTGGAACTATCCAATTCAAATTGCTTTATGGAAATCTGCCCCTGCCCTTGCTGCGGGTAATGCCATGATTTTCAAGCCAAGCGAAACCACTCCACTCACTGCATTTAAACTTGCAGAAATCTATACAGAAGCAGGCGTTCCAGACGGCGTCTTTAACGTGGTGCAAGGTGCTGGTCGTGAAATTGGTCAGTGGCTCACTGAACATCCTGTGATTGAAAAAATCTCATTCACTGGCGGTGTGGAAACTGGCAAAAAAGTTATGGCAAGCGCTGCTGGCTCTACGCTAAAAGAAGTGACTATGGAACTTGGTGGTAAATCTCCACTCATTATTTGTGAAGATGCCGACCTTAATCGTGCCGCAGATATTGCAGTCATGGCGAACTTCTTTAGCTCAGGTCAGGTATGTACCAACGGTACACGCGTATTTGTTCCAAAATCACTTTTAGCCGACTTTGAAAAAGCCGTTGTAGAGCGTGTAAAACGTATTCGCATTGGCGACCCAATGGCTGAAGACACCAACTTCGGTCCACTCACTAGCTTCCCTCACATGGAAAAAGTTTTGTCTTTCATTGAGTCAGGCAAACAACAAGGCGCTAAAGTGTTAATTGGCGGTGGCCGCGCAACAGAAGGCGAACTTGCAAAAGGCGCTTATGTACTACCGACAGTATTTAGCGACTGCACTGACCGGATGGCAATTGTTCAAGAAGAAATTTTTGGGCCTGTCATGAGCATCTTAAGCTATGAAACCGAAGAAGAAGTCATCCGTCGTGCTAACGACACTACCTTTGGTTTAGCTGCTGGCGTTGTCACTCAAGACATTAGCCGCGCTCATCGCATTATTCACCAAATTGAAGCAGGTATTTGCTGGATTAACACTTGGGGTGAATCGCCTGCCGAGATGCCAGTTGGTGGCTATAAACAATCTGGTGTAGGCCGCGAAAATGGCTTAACCACGCTTGGGCACTATACCCGTATCAAATCTATTCAAGTTGAACTTGGCGATTATCAAAGCATTTTTTAATGCCCCTATCGCTCTAAAACCTTCAACCTAAATCACACATGCCGAGCAGTCTTTATAGATTGCTCAGGCAAACTGTTAGTAAAAAAAGGATAGTTATGAATATTAAAGAATATGATTACATTATTATTGGCGCAGGATCTGCCGGAAATGTACTCGCTGCGCGTCTTACTGAAGACAAAGATACCACCGTTTTATTATTAGAAGCGGGTGGACCAGATTATCGCTTGGATTTTCGTACACAAATGCCGGCAGCTTTGGCCTACCCTCTTCAAGGCCGCCGCTATAACTGGGCTTATTTAACAGATCCTGAGCCACACATGAATAACCGCCGTATGGAATGTGGTCGTGGTAAAGGTTTAGGTGGTTCATCTTTAATTAACGGCATGTGCTATATCCGCGGTAACGCAATGGATTTAGAACAATGGGCAACCCATAAAGGCCTTGAAAACTGGTCTTATGCCGACTGTTTGCCTTACTACAAAAAAGCCGAAACTCGTGATATTGGTGGCAATGACTACCATGGCGGCAATGGTCCTGTATCAGTGGCTACACCTAAAAATGGCAACAATGTACTTTTCCATGCCATGGTTGAAGCTGGTGTACAAGCAGGTTATCCACGTACTGATGACTTAAACGGTTATCAACAAGAAGGCTTTGGTCCAATGGACCGTACAGTTACGCCTAAGGGTCGCCGCTCAAGCACGGCACGTGGCTATTTAGATATGGCAAAAGGCCGTCCAAACCTGACCATTCTGACTCACGCTACAACCAATAAAATCTTGTTTAATCAAAAGCAAGCGATTGGTGTTGAATACATTATTGGCGCTGATCAAAATAACTTACAACGCGCATTGGTTAAACGCGAAGTATTACTGTGTGCGGGCGCAATTGCATCACCGCAAATTTTACAGCGCTCAGGTGTGGGTCAAAGTACCTTCTTAAAATCAATGGACATTGATGTGGTTCATGATTTGCCGGGCGTAGGTGAAAACCTGCAAGACCATCTAGAAATGTACTTACAATATAAATGTAAACAACCCGTTTCTTTATACCCTGCTTTAAAATGGTATAACCAACCTGCGATTGGTGCCGAGTGGCTATTTAATGGTACAGGCATTGGTGCAAGTAACCAGTTTGAAGCAGGCGGATTTATCCGTAGTTCGGATGAGTTTACGTGGCCAAACATCCAATACCATTTCTTGCCAGTTGCCATTAACTACAACGGTAGTAATGCAGTGAAAGAACATGGTTTCCAAGCTCACGTCGGTTCAATGCGTTCGCCTTCACGTGGTCGAATCAAACTTAAATCGAAAGATCCATTTGAGCATCCAAGTATCTTGTTTAACTACATGTCGACTGAGCAAGACTGGCGCGAGTTCCGCGATGCAATTCGTATTACTCGTGAAATCATGCAGCAACCTGCGCTTGATCCATATCGTGGTGATGAAATTAGCCCGGGTAAACATTTGCAAACTGATGCAGAGCTTGATGACTTTGTTCGTAACCATGCAGAAACAGCTTACCATCCATCTTGTAGCTGCAAGATGGGTGAAGATGAAATGGCTGTTGTAGATGGTCAAGGCCGTGTACACGGTATGCGTGGTTTACGTGTTGTCGATGCCTCTATCATGCCACTCATTATTACCGGTAACTTAAACGCAACTACCATTATGATTGCCGAGAAAATTGCAGACCAAATTCGTGGACGCGAAGCGTTACCACGTTCAACTGCACCGTTCTATGTAGCATCATAAAATCTGAAAGGGCATATTTCTTATGCAGAGATATGCCTTTAATTTAATCTTTATAGAACCAATATTAATAAGAACAATGTATGACAGAAAATAAGCACTTACGAGCAGCTTATTTACATAAATATGGTATGAAATAAAAATTAATCGATTTTTATAGGCAAATATTCTTCAAATGATTTAACTTTAATCAAATTAAAATTATTAATTTAATTTCAAATATTTAAATAAAAATAATTAGCTTAAATTATCTTTTTAAAGCTCAATTTGATTAAATATAAATCATATTTATGATTTTGATGAACCCCATTTATTATAAAAATTGTCTTGTCAATGCAAAATTAGTCTAAAATATAGAGTGTTTGCGATAATCCCAAGTAATTTTTATTTTTTTCGAAGTTCTCTAATTTTGAGAATTTACTTTCGCATTTATATCCGTTTTGTCTGGATACGCTGTCTAGGTTTCCTCACTCCTTAAGTGACTCAAATAACTTATTTTAAGGTCCCCCTTACATGAAAAAGTTTTTGAAATACCTTCTGGTATTAATCATTCTTATTCTAATTGCAGGTATTGCATTCTTGTTTAGACCAACAACGTCAAAACAAGTTGAAACTGCAAAAGATGAGCCAGTTGTTGATGCTGTTCTTGTTGGCGGCGGCATCATGAGTGCCACTCTCGGTACTTATTTCACTGAGCTTGAACCAAACTGGCAAATTCGTATGTTTGAGCGTCTTGACCAAGTTGCTCAAGAAAGTTCAAACGGCTTTAACAATGCCGGAACAGGCCACTCTGGCTTTATGGAAATGAACTATACCGAAGAGAAAAACGGTAAGATGGAAATTGCCAAAGCTGAAAAAGTTGCTTCTCAATTTGAAGTTGCTAAACAGTTCTGGTCATATCAGGTAAAACAAGGCGTTTTAGCTGAACCAAAATCATTCATTAATCCAGTTCCGCACATTGCTTTCGTTTGGGGCGATAACGTTCAATTCTTAGAAAAACGTTATGCTGCCATGATCCAAAGCCCGTTGTTCAAAGGTATGAAATTTACTGAAGACCCAGCTGTGATTAAACAATGGGCACCTTTAGTGATGAATGACCGTGATCCAAGTCAAAAAGTTGCAGCAACCCGTATGGATGTTGGCTCTGACGTGAACTATGGTTCAATCACTAAACAATTAGTGGGTCATTTAAATCAAAATCCTAATTTCAAATTACAGACATCGACTGAAGTGACTGGCATCAGCCAAAATGATGACAAAACTTGGACTGTGTCTTTCAAAAATTTGAAAACTGGTAAAGTAGATCACGTTAAAACACGTTTTGTATTTATCGGTGCAGGTGGTGCAGCAGTTAAATTATTGCAACTTACTGGTTTACCTGAAGCTAAACAATATGCTGGCTTCCCTGTTGGTGGTGAGTTCTTAATTACTGACAACCCAAAAATTACTGCTGAACACACAGCGAAAGTATATGGCCGTGCTGAACTTGGTGCGCCTCCAATGTCTGTACCACATATTGATACACGTTATATCGACGGTAAAAAATATGTATTGTTTGGCCCATTTGCAACGTATTCAAACAAGTTCCTGAAAAATGGTTCTCAGCTTGATTTACTTGCATCAACTAACAAAAACAACGTTTTACCAATGACGACTGTTGGCTTGGAAAACCTTGATCTTGTTAAATACTTGGTCAGCCAAGTCATGATGTCAGATGAAGATCGTCTAAATGAACTTCGTAAATACTACCCAGATGCGAGAGCTGAAGACTGGCGTTTAAGCCAAGGTGGTCAACGTGTTCAGATCATCAAGAAAGAACCGGGTAAACCAGCAACGCTTCAATTCGGTACAGAAATCTTTGCGTCTAAAGATGGTGCTGTAACTGCATTGTTAGGTGCGTCTCCGGGTGCTTCGACTTCTCCATACATCATGCTTAACTTGCTTGAAAAAGCTTTCCCTGAGCAAACTGAAGGTAAGTGGAATCAGAAGCTTCATGAAATTGTAGTGTCTTATAAGCAAGACTTGAGCAAAGACCCTGTATTACTCGACAAAGTTCGTCAGTACACAAGTTCTACGCTTGGCTTGAACTATACATCTCCGTTCAAAGCTGCAAACGATGAAACTGCTGCTGCCCCAGTTGCAAAAGCAAACTAAGTTTCACGATGTATAAATAAAATTCCAAAAGGATGAATTTCGATTCGTCCTTTTGTTTTTTAAGCCCTCAGTTGAGATATTTAGATTCACTATGACGCCTTTAAACTCATCATCTCGCCTCTTGTCATTTGGTTTTAAGCTCGTGCTTGTTTTACTGCTGGCTTATCTTTTGTTAAGCGGTTTTTATATGTGGATGATTGGCGGCACAGCAATTTACATCAGCTCAGCGGTGTTACTTGTCATAACGGCTTATGCATTTAAGCTCGGTAAATATCAAAAGCTATGTTCTGCTTTAAATCAGCTGATGGGTGCAGTAGCGTTATATTTCAGTACTGCTCATTTATTTTTCTCCCCTGTTCAATTCTTTATATTTTTACCTGCCTTATTTTTTGTACTATTAGCTTTTGCTCGCCTAGAAAAAGTTCGTCGCTTATCTAAAGTTTTAATATTCATCAGTTTATTAATTTGGTCAGACATACACTTTATGCAGCTTGAACAGCTTAAAGCGTATTATAGAGCGCAGCACACTGGCGAAAGTTGGCAACAATATGGCGCGTTATAAGATTATTTTTTAGTCTATATTTTCAAATAAATACGTAATCTTTTTCACATGAAGTTCATCAGTAAAACTGAACATGATCTACAGAATTCCTTTTAAGAAAAAATATTCATAACAATCTAATTTATTTAGAAATATATCGAGCATATTCGCGATTGAATACGATCCATCTACACGCTAGATTAGCTGAATTATTTTTCTCCCTTTATGTTGTAATTTATGAAAATTTTAGATGGCGGTTTAGGCCGTGAATTGGCCCGTCGTGGCGCTCCATTTCGTCAACCAGAATGGTCTGCGCTTGCACTCATTGAAGCACCAGAAACAGTAAAAGAAGTACATCTCGATTTTATTAACGCTGGTTCAGAAGTCATTACGACTAACAACTATGCTGTTGTGCCATTTCATATTGGTCAAGAACGCTTTGAAACTGACGGCGTGCGTTTAATTAAAGTTGCTATTGAACAAGCAAAAAATGCAGTTAAAGAAAGCGGCAAAAATGTCAAAATTGCAGGCTGCTTACCACCGTTATTTGGTTCTTACCGTGCAGACCTGTTCCAACCTGAACAGGCTAAAAACCTTGCAGAACCCATCATTAATACCTTGGCACCGGAAGTTGATTTTTGGTTAGCAGAAACCCAATCATGCTTAAAAGAAGTTGAAACAGTACATGCGTTATTACCACAAGATGGTAAGGACTATTGGGTGTCATTTACGCTGCAAGATGAGATTAAACAAGAACAAGCACTCCTTCGTTCTGGTGAAAATATGCAGCAAGTGGCTGAGTTCATCAAACAATCAAATGCCAAAGCAGTGTTGTTTAACTGCTGCCAACCTGAAGTGATCTTGCAAGCGATTAATGAAATTAAAGGACTTATTCCTGAGTCTGTACAAATTGGTGCTTATGCCAATGCTTTCCCACCGCAAGATGAAAGCGCTACTGCCAACGATGGTCTGGATGAAATTCGTAAAGACTTAGATGCTCCAGCTTATCTAGGTTTTGCTAAACAATGGCAGCAAGCAGGTGCAAGTTTAGTGGGTGGTTGCTGTGGTATCGGGCCAGAACACATTGCTGAACTTTCTCAATTTTTTAAAGAATAAATGCCATGTCTGCTGCCAAAATCGGATTATTGTCTCTTACAGCGCTGGTCTTTAGTTCTATGGTGGGGTCAGGCGTATTTAGCCTTCCCCAAAATATGGCTCAAGTCGCTAACGGCTCTGCCCTTCTTGTTGCATGGCTCATTACTGGGGTCGGCATTATTTTCTTGGCTCTCTCGCTATTACATTTAACGCGTCAACGACCAGACCTTGACGGCGGTATTTATAACTATGCACGCGAAGGCTTTGGAGACCTGATTGGGTTTTGCTCGGCGTGGGGTTATTGGTTGTGTACTACCATTGGTATTGTTGGTTATGTGGTGATTGCCTTTTCAGGCGTCGGCATGTTTACCGACAGCAAAGACCATATTATTTTTGGTGAAGGTAATACACTCTATTCACTGATTGGCTCAAGCATTTTTGTATGGTTGGTGCACTGGTTAGTGAGTCGAGGCATTAAAGAAGCTGCGATTGTGAATTTACTGGCAACCATTGCCAAAATTATTCCAATGGTGGTTTTCATCTTCTTTACCTTCATTGCCTTTAAGTTTGATTTATTCAAACTCAACTTACATGACTTTTCATTGCAAGTTCCACTTTGGCAGCAAGTGAAAGACCTGATGTTGATTACCCTTTGGGTATTTACCGGTATTGAAGGTGCTGTAGTTTTATCATCGCGTGCAAAAAAACGTCATGATATTGGTAAAGCAACTATTTTAGGTGTTTTGCTGGCATTAAGTTTTTACGTGATGGTGACCGTATTGGCTTATGGTGTGGCGAGTCGTGAAGCCCTTGCAGGCATGCATAACCCATCTATGGCGACCATTTTACAGCAACTGATCGGCTTGCCGGGTACCATCATTATTACCATTGGACTCATTATTTCAGTTGCATCCTCTTATTTAAGTTGGACTTTATTTGCCACTGAAATTCCATTTTTGGCTGCAAAAAATGGTGCTTTCCCGAAATTATTTTTAAAGAATAATCAAAATAATGTGCCCATTTCATCACTTTGGCTGACGACACTTGTTGTACAAGGCTCACTCATTGCCGTGTATTTTTTCAATAAAAATTACACTCAACTTTTATTGATTTCATCGGTCATGATTTTGCTGCCTTATTTTCTGGTGTCAGCTTTTTACCTTAAAGAATCCATTCGCCATAAACGCACGCCGCATATTGCCATTGCAAGTGTCGCTTCAATCTATGCGCTTTGGTTACTCTATGCCGCAGGACTAGACTTACTACTCTTGTCTGGTGTGTTGTATTTGGTCGGCTTGGTTATTTTTTCAATCAGCTATTTTGAGCATAAAAAATCGCTCAAATAAAATCAGCTTAATTAATTATTTCAACCACTGTTGACCTAGTTCAGCAGTGGTTTTCTAAAAACAAAAATTTCTATTTTGAAGGCTGCGACTGCTTTAAGTGCAATCGTAAAATACGGCGTAGTTCTAAAATTGCCTCAGGGCTATTTTGAATCGAATGCCCACCTTTAATAATCAGCTCTGACTGCTCGCCACCCAAATGTGAACTTTGATAAGGCACAATCCCATCACTGCTTTTTAACTTATCTGTTGTCCCGTTAATATTGCCCATAATCGAGTGATAGACCACTTGGGGCGATGGTTGAATGGCTTGAGTCAACTGCATAAAGTTAGAAGAGCGACTTAAATTACTCGCCCCATTTTCAATTAAGCCTTTTCTGAGTTTGGTATTTTTCTCATCTCTCATTTCGACCGCAATAAAAAAGTCAGCCGGTAAACGAATAATACGGCGGGCAATTTGGGTAAACCATCGATCAGCGTAGTCTGTACCATGATGCGGTGCCGAAACAAAAACAACTCGATTAAAATATGGCAAAGCCTTGAACTGAAAACGCTCACGAATGATCGGATTTTCTTTTAAACGATTTAACTGCGCTTCATTCATTTTTTGCATGGCTTGCTCTGAAACATCAGCATTACTCACCAGTAAACGGCTAATCACGCCGCCCATACTATGCCCGACCAACACTGCATCGTGTGCCGCATAACTGTCTTTCGCAATGTTTTGAAAAGCTTGATTCAACAATGAATAAATCTGAAAACGACTTTCAAAAATCGGCATATTGGTTGAATAAAACACCTGCCAAACCTGATAGTTTTTCCTTAATTCAGCATCGCCCATAATGTCATTGGTTAGACTCACCCACGCCTCTGGGCTACTTGCCAAACCATGAACAAACACAATAATTTTCTTATTCGGGTTAAAGGGCTCCAGCATATATAAATGCGGCATGATCAAATTGGCTTCTTTATTAATTAAAGACCAATAACCTGCCGCACCTAAATTATATTTCGATAGCCACAGCCCATAAGGAGCCGAATAGTTTGCAGTCAGTGGATAATCCACACCTTCAATTTTTACACGGTCTTGTCGATATGGATCGAACATTGAAATTTCTAACTCTGCCCCAGCAATGACCTGATCGGCTGTGGCTTTTTGTTTTGGGTATGCAATCGCAGTAGCTGGAAAGAAGCGTGGTAAATGAATATTAGGGTTGGCTTGGCGAGCATAAAAATTATCGGGGTCTAAAATGAAGCCGTGATTCACATCATTTTCTTTACGCCCAACAATAAACTCTGCCCCCAAACCATCCTTACGGTTGACGGTATTAAAACCGGAAAAGTTCATGTTATAGCTGGAGCGAAAAGTATCGACTTCAATTTTTTGTACATCTAACGCGTGGTCAAAATTGACATGGTACTCATGCCCATCTGCTTTCAGCAATGGCGGAAAACGATGCGTATTTAAATGATTAAAATACGTGGTCATAAGCTTTGACAAGGCCACGTTATAAAAAATACGTACCTGATTTTGGCGATGGTCAAACACCCGATCGAAAGGCGACTCTTCAGAATCAAATAAATAGACATAACTATAGCGTAAGCTTTTATCGAACAGCGCTAACTCTTGCTCAACGCAACTGTTACTTTTATTAATAACATGACACTGGCTACTACGCCCGACATCTAAAGCTTTTGCCAAGTAAATTTCACTCAGCGCGGCATAGCGTTCTTCTCGGCTACTATTTTCGGACAGGCTCTGAATTTTCTTTAAACAATCATCAAAATTTTGTAGGCAAGTTTTTTCATCTTCTTTGACCAAATACAGTAAGTTTTGGGTTTGATGACTTAAGGTGCCATCGGTCAGAATACTTTCATTCTTACTTTTTAAAGCATTGCTTAAATTACTTTCTTTTAAATGAATGACCTGACAGCCACTGAGCAAAGCCATTATTGTTATGATTGAATAATGGTAAGACTTTGTCATTCTGCCTTCCTTAATCGAATGTATTCCCCATCTGGTCATTATGCCTGTAAAGCAGTGAACGAACAATTTCGACTCCGCTTCCGTTTTTCTTTATTACGAAAAAAAGCCTGAACTCATTTTAATTCAGGCTAATTTGTTATTTTTCAAATCAAGCTTGGTTGAACTTTTGCTGTGAAGCTAAATAAGAGAAATACAAAATTGGTAAGATAAACGGCGCTACACTCCAGAAATCAAAATAAACATAGAGGATCGCTCCCAAGAAAGCACCAATCACAAAACCAATTACAATACTGGCACTTTTTAGAAAACTGGCCCGATTAGCTGCGTTATTGTTTTTAAGTAAGTTGGCAATATCAATCCCAAGCTGGGTAGTATTGCCTGTCATCATGGTGCTTGGGCTAATATTTTTAATAAGGGTTTTGCTTGAAGTATTACGAATAGCCAAAGCAATTAAGCCTAGCCCACCCGTTACTGCAACTGTTAATGCATCCGGATCTTTAAATGGCTCAAAGTAAAGCCCTGCCACCATAAAGGCACAAAGAAAAATAGCTTCAAATAAAAATAAATAAGACAGCGTTTTGTGCTTGGCCTGACTGCGGTCAATCAACAGTTTTGTAATGACAACGGTCAAAATAAATAATGGAATTGCTGCGAGCTTAATCCATAAACCCGAGCCACCTTTAACCCATGCTGCCCCTGCCAACACTAAGTTTCCCGTCACATGCGCGGTGAAAAAGCCAAACAATGCAATAAAACCAATAGTATCAATTGCCCCACCCACCATGGTGAGTAAAACAGGATCTCGACATATCGCCCAGGTACTTTCTGTGTCTTTTTTAATTGGGGTATCTGTCATATAAAATATCCTGTTAAATTAAAATCTTAAAGCAATTAAGTTGTATATAAATGATTTAAAAATGAATAATACTAAAGCGTTTATGAAAGCAAAAAATCATGTAAAAAAATAGGGTGCGTAATGTCGTAACACTGTCTTTAAAATGGCAACAATCAAAATTGACTATTTTTAAAACACTAAACTGTTCTCCTCCTTAAATCAATTTGACCTCTAAAACTGTTCTAACTATGATGAAGCCGCTAGTTGACATCAACTGGTTTTGGACCTGAAAAAGTTATGCCAAAATATGGATAATCAATAACAACAATCACGAGTAGATATATGTCACTTTATAATTTTTCAGTTTTTTTAGGGGGATTATTATTTGTATCTGTTGCCTTCGCGGGTCAAAAAAACAGTCCTCATCGTGATTTCTATCTAAAATGTATTGCGGCTGGTCATAGCCGTGCAAGCTGTACATGCATTTATCATCGTTTAGAACGCCAATACTCCCCTAAGCTCATGCATAAACTTGGAAGTTTGAGTTTACAAAGTCCTGAAATACCGCGTGATTTTGTAAAATCCATGATGCGTACCATGCAAAAATGCCAGTCATAATTTTATTTTTTAAGCCACATCCACGCCAATCCCCCAGCCATACATAAAAATGCTGGATAGACAAACCCCGGATGCGGAATGGTCCAAATCATCAGTCCCGCAGCCAGACTCATACTTAAGGTCGAGATGTATTTCGCCTTTTTGGGGATACGCCGATGTTCTTGCCACTCACGAATGAGTGGGCCGACATAGCGATGATTTCGAAACCATTGATGAAGTTTTTCAGAACCTCGAGCCGCAAAGAAAACCGCCAAAATTATAAAATCAACGGTAGGTAAACCCGGAATAAAAATACCCAATATGCCAAGCGCAATACACAACCAAGCCAAACCAATAAACACCCAACGCACCCACATAGAACGGGCAAGTTTACTGACTGGTTGAGCGGGTGCTAACGACTGCTCATGTTTTACCATGGTATTTACTTGATTGAGTTTATCCATATTGGGTATTCCCTTTATCCACTTTTACTATTTCAATTCATCAAGCTGATCAAGCGCCTGACCAAAATATCCAAAGGCATCTAAAGCTCCCTGAACAACTCGGTCTTGCTGAGTTTGGTCAAAGCCTGCTTCATCCAGTGCTTGTACAAAACGTTTCCAGACTTTCGCGCGCCCTTCGGGATATGCCGCTAAATTACGTGCAGCAAACGTTTCAGAAAAACCCAAATGCTTTTGAGCTTCTTTAAATAAAAATGCAGCTCCTAAGGTTGAACCTTCAGACACATAAATCCAGCCTAAAGCTTCGGGTAATTGTACGTTTTCACTCTGTAATTGCTGCCCGTTGGGTTGAATACCTAAATCATTTAAATCAGCAAGTGCTTGTTTTGAGCGGCCACGAATGTCTAAGTCCGGAATCAGGCCTGCTACCCCTTCTTTCTCAAAAAGATGTTCAATTTCACGCTGAAAGTAATATTGAGACAAAGTAAATTGCGCGTATTTTTCTTTACTTGAAAACACCTTTGCCTCTGACATTAATTGATGCATACGTTCGTGTTCAGCAACAGTTTCTTGTTTCAAACGTAAAGACAAACTGTTGCTAATGATTTGTTCTGTAGATGAATTCATCATCTTTCTCCTACAAAATGGATATTACTCATCGGTTAACGGCTCCGATTGAGTTTGAGTTGGACTGGAAAATCCACAACAATGGTCACGGCTCGACCGTTAATTTTGTGGGGTTTAAATCTGGATTTACGTGTAGCTTGTATGACCCGTTCATCAAGGCTTTGAATGCCCGAACTTTGACGTAATTGAATGTTGATTGGCTGCCCTTTTTCATTAATGCGAATACGAAGCTCAACCAAACGATTTTGTTGTTTTAACTCACGGTCATCATAGTCAAGCCCGCCAAAACTCAGCACATCCACGCTACTCACCTGAACAACGTCATCGTGTTCAACTTGAGTGCTCGGTGCTTTGGAATACTCTTGCTGCATTGCGGGTGTTTTGACCCCACCACTTTTAGTTTCGCTATTGCTGCTTAGCAAATGCTCAGTTTGCGTTTGTTCAAGGTCTGTTGTATTGAGTGGTTTATCGGTATGAGCCACTCGCCTTTCTGTAGGCTGTATTGCTTGAGACGAAGCTAAATTATTTAAAGTCGTTTTTGGTTGTGCTTGCTGTTTGTCATTTAAATTATTTTGCACAACTTCTTTAGTAGCAGTTTTTGATGCTAATGTTTGAACATTTGTAGGCGAGTTTTTTGATTCTTCAGGTACTGAAGATACCGAACTGCTTAACGTAGATTGAGGCGTTACACTTTTTTTAGGTTTGCTTTCGATCTTTTCAACCGATGGCTTTTTAGCAGGTGCCAATGACACAAAACTTACTTTTAAGGCATCTACTTTGGGTGTTGCTTTAAAAATATAAGGTTCAATTAAATGACTCAGCATCCAGACAACAAACACATGCAGACCAATCACCACGACTACGGTTAAGCACTTATAAAAATGCTTTGGCCCTTGTGGTAAAGGCAACATAACAATCGGCTTATGGGTAGGGAATAAAGATTTTGATTTCATGACTTATTCCCTAAAAACGATGCTCAAGCTTGAGACTAATGTTGTGTTTATCGTAGGAATACAGCCAATCGACATTGCTTTTATTATGGTTATAGCGATAGGTTAAATTAGGCGTCATGCCATAAAACTCAAAGCGCGGCATTTGCACAACAAAGGTATAGTTTTGTTCAAAATCATGACGACGAGCTAAGAAAGTTTCTGCGTATTTATCAAACAGGCGCCAA
The DNA here is from genome assembly GCF_000302435.1 of Acinetobacter sp. TG2027. NCBI lineage: Bacteria > Pseudomonadati > Pseudomonadota > Gammaproteobacteria > Moraxellales > Moraxellaceae > Acinetobacter > Acinetobacter sp. TG2027. The sequence continues at coordinate 172,887 of NZ_AMJN01000048.1, forward strand.
CGATAAGAACTCAGCAAAGTGGTATTAAATCCTGTACTCCAAGATTTGCTTAAGCCCAATCGCACACCTTGCTGTTGGTAGGCAGCCATGTATTTTTCTTGGGTCGAATGCTCGAGCACATCTAGACCACCAAAAAAAGTCCACTGGTCTGGAAAAATCTTCCAGAAAGTAGCAAAAGCTGAGCTTTCTACCCCATCTAGGGTTTTATATTTCTGATAATTTAAATCTTTACTCTCAGCCTCAAGCTTGAAAGCTTTATCTGCAGAGATAAAATGCATCCACTCGGCACGCGCACCCCAGGCATTGTAAAGACCATCATTGCCATAACGTTTATGTTCAAAAAGCGGACTCACCCCGATTTGATTTTTTAAGTCAAAGTAGCTGTAGCCTGCATTAATGTTGATGGTAGATTCATTAAATGCCGCGTGGTCGTTATAGGACTGTCCAAACGCCAGCGCACGTAAAGCCACGCCATGATGCTCCTTAATCGCATAGCGTTTAATCAGACTGGCTTCGTAATCTAAACCCGTTGCCGACTCAGCTTTAGGGGTCCCACGGGTAACTTGCTCAATTGGGATAATATTACCGTCACTATCTTTGCCATAAAGCGTCCATGTTTTGCTTTGTTCAGACGAACTATTTAAATTACTGACATAGGTGTAACCCGCTGAAACCGAGCCTTGCCAAGAGTCTCGTTTTTTTAATGCCTGAACAAAGGTATTCACTGTTGTTAAAACTCCAGACGGAATAACAGCGGGATCACTTTGTTTCAGTTGGTCTTGAATGGAAATAAAAAGGCGTGCTGCTTCCTTATTCTTCTGTTGTTCAAACAGCACGCGCGCTAACTCAAGTTCACAAATTAAATTATGAGGTTGTTGTTTTAGGCTGCTTTGAAATTTTTGTTCAGCCAATTTCAGTTGACCCTGAGAACGTGCAACTGCCCCTTCGGCAAAGTCGGTTAAAGCCCGATCGTAGCCAACATATTTTTTATAATGTTCTAAATAAACCGTGGCTTTGAGCCACTGTTTTTGCATGACTGCCAAATATAACGCCTTGGCAAGATCATTCGGATTTTGCTCAACACTGTATTCTTGTCCATTAATTTGAAGTTTAGGTAATTGCTCGGTACTACGAATGGTTCCCTGTTCGTGAAACTGGCGCTGTTCTTGTAAAAGCGTTTGGTCCAAGCTTTGATTAAGACGAAGCTGTGTGTCTTCGTCGGCATATAAAAATGGACAACTCAAGAATGTCAGACAGCACAAAAACGTTCGTTTCATAAAACAATAAACCTGAAGCAACCAAGCAAAAGCCCAAAAAACAAAAGGAACCTACATGTGTAGATTCCTTTTGCATTGATTAATTTTTAGCACCGCCAAATGCAGTGTTGTAAGACACGTTATCAAACTGGGCAATACCCGCTAAAGCCGAAGCATTTGCACCAAAGAATTGACCTTGAACCACACCAGAGTTGTCGACACCAGCTGTACCGTTAGCCGTTGCCAAACCTGCAAATGCAGCTGTACCCGGGTTAAATGCCACACCATCTAGGCTTAATGATGAAACAGCCGTACCAGTTCCTGTAAGCGTTCCTTCAAGTGTACCCGCACCATAATTTGCCGTGAACGTACCACTTAATAGATTGCTTGCAGAGCCGTTAATTCCTGCAACGGTATAGGTTGCAGTACCCGCGGTTGGAACAGTGGTATTGGTGTTATCACCCGCATAGTAAACGGTATGGCTCGCGCTTGCCGGCGTGTCGCCCGCTTTCCACCATTCACCAAAATAGACTTCCTGTGTGCCCACCTGACCAAAGTTAAAATTACCTAATGCACTGTGTGAAGGTGGCATTGCAGACACTGGAATATGCGAAATATTAAAGGTTTTGCTGCCAACCGTTACATTGGTGTTACTTGTTCCCTGAGCAGCAAAAGCCTGAGCCAAACCTTTTAACGAACTAAAACCTGTAAAAGCGTTATATGGCGCACCCGCAGCTTGAACCGACACCGCTGCTACACCACCCGGATGACTTGCATTGGCAGCAGCACCGATTTTGATATTACTTTCATTACTCGAAATACCATCAATTCCTGCATAAGCAAATGCAGTTGAACAAGCAACGAGACCCAAGAACAATTGAGAGATTTTCATTTGTTGTTACTCCATCTTTTTAAAACTAAGTTATTGTTTAATTTAAAATAACGATTTCGCTATTTTTAGTTTATTGAGTAGGCCCAGCTGCAAACCTACTCGGTTTTTTTGTAAATAATAATCATTCAATCTTATTATTTACCGTTACCTGACTCCCCTTTTATGTATGTATAGAGGGAATCAAATTCTGTTTAAAATTTAGTGGTCCAGCTAATTTTCATCGTTCGGCCGGGTGCGGCCATGGCACTACGAGTTAAAGGATCGATATAAAATTGGTTAGAAAGATTACTGCCGACAAACTCAACCGTGTTGTAGTTATCGACCTGATAACGCGCATAGGCATCAAAAATCCACGTGTCATCCCAAGCCAAAGGCACATTGAGGTAATAGCCTTTATTGACGCTAGCATCATTGTTTTTACGTAGTGGGCTTTCATAAGCTTTATAGAATGTGGCGCGTGCACCTAACTCTAACTTTTCATCAAAAAAGCGTGCGCCAAGTAAACCGTGAAAACTCAGTTCAGGAGTAGCCATTGTTACTAAGTAGCCATTTGGAAAACCATCATCGACACAACGCTGATACGGTTCGCGGAACTCAAGGCCCTGCTCGGTTTGAACCGTGCCGCCTAAAATCATTTTGTTAATGGCACTATTGGTGTCACATACTTCATTTTTTAAGTTATAGGCCACGCTCAAGTCTGTGAAAAAACCGCCATTATCAAAACGACTTTGTAACTCTAGACCTGATAGCTTTTGCTCATCCATATTGGTAAAAATAAGGTTTTGGTCACGCTCAATCACATTTTTGGTTTTGTTGTAGTAATAGGCGAGCTTAATGTCGGCATTGCGCGCTGTGCTAAACCAATCACGCATGTCATAGACATACCCTACTTCGTAGTTAAAAGCGTGTTCAGGTTTGATTGCTTGATATGGCAACATGGCAGAAAAACCGACAGTGCTTTCAAACAAACTTGGTAAGCGATATTCCTCTGCATAGCGTGCGTAAATTCTGCTGTTTGGCGTGAGATGAATTGAGGCGCCTAATTGCGGTGCCCAGCCGCTATCTTTAACTTTATCGGCAGACTCAACCGGAACTTGGTCTACCACCGACATAAAGTTCCCGCCAGTTACGACGTACTTTTGGCCAGAGGCATTGAGCTGGTTTAAAGGATTATCGGCAAGCGACAATTGCCCGTTGGCATCTGCTTTCCAGCTCAGCGTATTTTTCTGTGACCAGATCATGTTATACAAAGTGCTCTCTGATGCAGGCACAGTGTCTAGCTGCCCATCCCACTCAGGATTTTTTGTGGCATAGCGCTGTTTTAAAACATTGATTAAACGCTGCTGAGTCGAGGTGTAACTCTCAGGCATGGTCTGATATTCAAAGGTATATTCTTTAAGCCTACTTTTTTTGGTAAATAGCGGATTTAAACTCGGGTCAATCTCGCTCTGCAAAGACTTATTTAAAAAGTCATCAACAGCCCAATATGAACGATAACGCATGCCCGCATCAAAACTTAACCAAGACAGGAGTCGATAATTAAAATTAAAGTCGAACGTTTTTTCCTCACGGCGCCCTGCTCGTGGCAGCGCCTGATAGAGCGAATAACTTGGGCCAAATTCGCCATATATATCGTCAGACGTTAGTTTTTCTTTTAAGAAACTTCCACCGAGCGTCAAATCAAGCTGGTCTAATAAACGGGTTTTATTACTGACCGTAATGCCTTTACGCGTATTGTCAGAATGGCTTATTGCCGTGTTAATAATGGTGTTATCTCGAAAGTCGATTGTGGTTGGCCACCCACCACGTGTATAGGTCTGGCTTGCGGTGTCGGTTTGCCAAATGTTGGCATAAAAATCAATCCAGCGATTATTCTCAGGCTTAAACTTATATTCGAGGCTATAAGCTTTAGAGTGAATATTGCTTAAAGGCCACTGCGGAACACCCAAGTCAGGCGTAATGCCCCAAACAATCCGAGACGGCATAATTTCACCAAAAATATTTTTGGTATCTCGGTAAGTCAGTTTAAGGGTCTGATGATCGGTTGGGCGATAGGTCCCTTTTAACAACCATGACTCCATATGACTTGAAGTGTTGGGAACTTCATCACCCGGTTGATAGGCATAGGCAAAGTAAGGAATAAAATCGAGGCTGCTGTCTGGCGTCGCTCGTTTATAATAGCCCGCGCCATGTGTCCCTGAAAAATAATTGCCGCGCTCACGTACTGCATAAACAGCCAGTAAATCAAATTTATCTTGCTTGGTGGCAATTGCCAGTCGGCCCGCTAAGTCATCGCCCGAAAAATGAGAGTTATCACTTCTGGTACGGTTCTTTTTATAAATATCGGGGTCATACTTTGACCCGTTCATGTCGATCCAAGGCGTTGTGTCATCGTAGTTTTGACCCACTTTACTCATGTCTGGCAAAGACGGATCAATTGAGTTGGTTGAGCCTTCTACTTTTAACTCTGCACCAAAAGACTTACCCGGACGAACAATGTCATCGGCCTCTAGCGTTTTAACCACTACGCCACCACCTACAGAAGTTGTGGTATTGCGCTCTAAAGATGGGCCTTTAATGACTTCAATACCTGCAATCAGATTGGGGTCGATATAGTTTCTGTTATTTACCCCGTTGTAGCCACGCCACACGGCAATCGACTGCTCGGTGCCATCAATGGTTAAAGGCACACGACCAACACCCTGCACACCACGTACACTTGGGTCGAGTGCGCCACTGTTGCGAGCATCGCCGCTATAGACTCCCACCATGCCTTGTAAAACATCGGCTGGGTTGGTTCCTTTAAAGCGCTCGACATAGTCTTTGCCCGCATAGACCGAAGAGCGATTTGCATCATAAACTTTGTTATAGCCTTCGGTGTCACGGTCTTCTTTGCCATACACCACAATTGGCGTGAGTCGTACCGACGCATCTTCTTCAATTACGGCACTACTTGGCAGCAGACTAGCGGCCTGAACCTTAGATGAAGTGACCCAAGGCGTAGTTTTTTTGCTGAGTGTGTAGCCCTGCCCAACTTTTACAGCATTAAATTCGGTGGCTTTTAAAAGCTGCTCAAAACCTTGTTCGACTGCAAAGTTACCTTTTAAGCCTAGGCTATGAAGCCCTTGGAGTTGTTGGGCATCCATTGCAATTGAAGTACCCGATTGTTCAGCAAACTGGTTGAGTACGTTAGCAAGACGGCCGGCAGGAATGTTATAGCTTTTAACTCCGGCTGTTTCTGCATAGGCCTGCTGCATAGGAAGCACAACAAGCCCACCCATCGACACAACATGCATGGCAAACGCCAGTGTTGAGAATCGAAAAATCGATCGATTCCGCTTTTGCCCTGTTCCCGCTTTTTTCATTTGCCCCGCCCCAGTAAATCGTAATAAGAATCATTCAATACAACTAATTAAAATGATCCGTATTTATTGCTTCTACTTACTATGACGAACGACTCTCAAAAAAGTGGAACCTAAAATTGAAAATAAATTTAATTTTTTATTATTTTAAAGAAACCATGACCACAAACGGCGTGATTTGCTTAATTTTCAGGTCAGGAAAAACCGTAGCCAAAAGCTTAAGCGATTCTGTGGTTTGGTCTAAAGGCAACACAGCATTGACCCGTACATGTTGCAATGCCGCATCATTAAAAATAATTTTGCCTTTGTAGTTGCGGTCTAGCTCTTGTAACACTTGATTCAGCGGCAGGTTTTCTACCATAAGCTGATGCTTTTGCCATTTTTGTTGTTCATTATAAACATTCAGTGCAGGCAGTTTTTGTACGCCATTTTTGTCCATTTTAATGGCTTGACCTGCCTCGACAATAGCCTGACGAGTAGCGTGCAATTGAGTGGTTTTAACTTGCGTGGCTTCTACTTTTACCTTTGAGTGCAACATGTTGAGCTCGGTTGCTGAAGGATCATAACTGACACTAAAAGCTGTGCCGAGTGCCTGAATTTGCCCATGACTGGTTTTGACTAAAAACGGTCTGGTCTTATCTTTAGCAACATCGACATAAATTTGCCCCTGCACCAACTCAACCACTCGCTGGTTGGTTTTAAAATCAAGATTGACTGCGCTTTTACCACGTAAAATTAAACGTGAACCATCTGGTAAGGTTTGCGTGGTCCACTGCCCCGATTGCCCTTGAATATCGGCAGTCACATAGGCCATTGTGGTATCAGTTAAATAAAATAATGCCCCACTCATGGCAACAAATACGACTGCAAACGCTGTTCCTGCGCGCAAATGTTTATAGGCTTTGCCTGAGCTTAGGCCAGCTTTAAGGGCAACCTTGGTAACTTTTTTATGTCCGCTGGTTTGGGAAAGTTTTTGAATTGACCCAATGCACTGTTCAATATCGGCAGCCACTTGGCGATGTTGCTCACTGTTGTTTTTCCACTCTTCAAATTTTTGTTTGGCGGTTTTTCGTGAGCTTTCATCATCCGAGCTCAGTTGAACAATCCAATGTGCGGCTTCTTCAACCAGTTGGTGATGTTTGTTTTTATCCATGGCCATTTAAATGCAAGCGTCCATGTCTTGTCGGTTTTGGTAGCACTGAATTAAACAGCTCGCCAAATATTTTTGAATCATTTTGGTCGATACACTTAAACGCTCGGCAATTTCTTTATGGGTATAGCCTTCGAGGTAATGCAAAATAAAAGCTTGTTGTGCTTTTTCAGAAACCCCTTCGAGTGCTTTGCAAAGCTGGTTAATTGCTTGAATAATTTGCATTTGGTCTTCGGGTGAAGCCACTGCATCAAGCATATATTCCATTTGACTCAAGCTATCTAAATAGGCTTGTTCAATGCGTTTACGGCGCACTTGATCAATCAGCAGGTTTTTAGCAATCGAGGTTAAATAAGCACGCGGTTCCTTAATGCCGAATAGCTCGTCTCGCGTTTGTAGCAGTTTAATAAATGTGTCCTGGACCAGATCTGCGGCCTGATCAGTATTACCTAATTTTTGTCTCAACCATTGGTGAAGCCAGCTTTGGTGACTTCTATATAACTGATCTACAAGCAAAGAAGTTTTGTTCACAGCAATTGGACTCAAAACAAGGAACTCACAAATGATAATAATTATCATTTAAACAAGTCAAGCAATAATTCAAGTAAAACTTAAATCACTGTTTAATAAATTGAATTAATTGCCTGCTCGCTTTGCTGCACTTTTCTTAAAGCAAATCGGCAAGATTTCTAATTGCTTGAGCATTTTCTAAAAAATTGCTCTATAAATTTTAGAATCTTCAATACTTATTTATTAATTACCGCTATATATTTTAAGCACAAGTTAAACGTTTAGTTTAGCTTTATTATTTTTATTAATTTATAGCTTTAGAGATATTAACTTTTGAGTTTAATTAAAATATAAATTTATATTTAAAATTTTTATAATATTTTATTTAAATTGAATTGACCTATTAAAAACTTATGATTATTATGGTCCCGCTGGCCTACATTGCCAGTCGGTTTTAGCAGACCGTAGATCCATGGCGGGTTATAGTTCCACTATAAGTCGTTAGACCCTTGCGTCCCTTTTCTTTGCGGTAGGACGGGAGGGGGACGCGCTCGCGCGTGCTGGTTCCTTGGATCCCAGTCTGCTAACCCCCTTTCGTTCTACCACCATAATCAATTGACGGTGATTTTTGGTGGTAGAGCTCCATACATTTTAAGGAGTTGACCATGCCACTATATATATTTATCCCCTCTCCCTTATAAACTTTTTATTTATTTAAAATTTAGGTTTTCTATTATCTAAAGTTTTAAATCTATAAATTATTTTTATTTTAAAATTTAAATCATTTTATTTTATTGCTTTTATAGGCAGGTTAACTATTTCCTTTAAAAATGATTTTAAAACTTAAAATATAGCGGTTTATTTTTTCTCATTGATATATCCCCAATCATTACGAGAATAATATGAAATTTTATAAAACTATTTTGGTTTTAGGCCTCGTTGTCGGCGATTACAGCGTTTCGGGTTGTGACATTCACACTCAGCAGGATTTTGAAGAAATTTGCCTGTCGGGTGGGCACACCCCAGCCAGTTGCGACTGTATTTACCAACAGCTTGAACAAGTGTATTCGCCTAAGCTCATGCAACGTCTAGAACATGTCAGTTTGCAAAGTCCTGCTCTCCCACAGGACTTTGCCCCTACTTTTTTTAGTGTGATGCGGCGGTGCGATAAAGAAGACATGGGCTAAGCGTTTGGCTTAGCTCCCTTATCTCTGTGTCGCAATGGTGGATTACTTTAAATCAGCGCAAAAAATTAAAGTTCTGTTGTGGCATGGGGGCCTGCTTATAAGAGGGTTTAGTGCAATTGTATCTGTCTCCCATTTCGACTACTCGAAAGGAACTAGATTCGATCAATTGTGTGTCAGACTATAGAATAAAAAAACTCTTCACTTGTGGAAATGAAGAGCTATAACTGAATACATGTATCGTATATAAAGTAACCATGACCTCTTTAAAAGTGTTTTAATTAAAAAAATTAATTAACCAATAATAGAGATTTTTTAATTTAGTCCAAAGGCCATTGCTAGAGTAATCATATTGATTAGTGCCACAATATATACCTTTTTCAAGGTCTGCTTTAGCATCTAATAATACAGTTTTTCCTTCAGCAGTCCTATTTACGCAAATTCTTTGCGTATATGATTGGTCTGTTTCAAGGATAACATCATACGGAAAAGGCTCTTCAAATTCGGATGCCTTAATTTTAATACAGTTCTCTTCAATAATAGGTATTTTAAGATTCAAATAAGTTTTTGAATAAGTATCATGAAAGGTATTAATTCCATCTACTTTCCCCATATAAATTAAGGTCCGATTCTCATATGCTTTGTCATAGCCTCCTTTTGTAAATACACACACATTATTGTTTTTAATTTTTACATATAATGCTAAACTAGGAGAAGCACTAACAGAATTACTAATAAAAAGTAGTAAATACAATAATTTCATAGAAATTACCTTAAAGGTAATCCCCAAAGTATTAGGGCTACGGTTAAGCATCTACATCATAAATCATGGCATTTTTGAATAAATACAGAAGTATTTTCATTTTGTTGCTTAGTAAGAATTTTATCTTTATGTAAACAAAAACCTACTGTAGTGAATCCAACACCAGTTTTATTTAATCCTTGTTCACCTAACAACATATAATAAGCGTGATTTTCTACAATTTTTTTTGATTTATAGTTCTCAAAAATAATCTCTTTCATTTCCTTATTAATCTCTTTCGAAACAAATAATCGTTTATAAGTTATGCCATCTGATTCAAAGTTTTCATAGTCATTAATTTCATAATGATAAACCAAAACTTTTTTATCTTTTGGAAAAGAAAAATAGAGATTTCCTTGATTACTAGAAACAACAATATCAGTTTTTATACTATTGTGACTTGTACATCCAGTAACGAAAAAAGGGATAAATAAAATAATCAATGCGCTAAATAATTTCATATAACTTCCTTGTTATGGAATAGCTTGTCTAACTTTATCTTCATAAATTTGTACTATAGTTGTCCAAGCACCTTTAATATTGGTCTTAATATTATCTACTTTCATATACTGAATTTGTTTATTGGTATATTTTAGTAACCAATAATCAGCTAAAATTTCTGCTTGAGATTCCAAGTTGTAATCCAATAATTTTTTAGGTAGATGTTCAACTAAATTAGGCATGAAATCTGACTTGTATTTTTTTAGTTCATGTATGTTGTAGAGATAAGGATCTTTCTTAGTAAAATAAGCACACGCATGTACTGAACCCGCTACAACTAGTACATTCACATCTGATTGATATTGCCATACATGGCCCATTTCATGTAAAAAAACCTTTTTAAAATCAGTTGTTGAAGCACTATAGTCTGGTAAATAAATTTCTCTCGGAGCATAAATATTACCGTTTGGAGTAACGAATGTTGTTGGGTCTTGGTTAGGTAAATAGTCACCAGTAAAAATTTTAACTTTAGAATAATCAATACTATCTTTAAAAACGAGCTTAGATAAAGCTATTTCACCAGATGTTAGATTACGGGAAGGTAACGTTATTACTTTTTTCACACTATTTTCAACACTATTGGTTGATGCTTTTATATTAATACCCACACTACTTGTCCTGATCTAATTCATAAAAATAAGGAATTTTTTCTTTAAAAAAGAACTCTATATTTGTTATTTCTTCAGCTTTTTCTGAAGTGACTCTTTGGGTTTTACCTTCACTATCTAATAGACCTTCATGCAAATTACTACCAACTTGAAGTTTGTAACCAATATATTTGAAAAGACTGTTAATGCTAGAATCGTCAGCTAATTGAAGTTGTTCATCAAATTTAGGGGTTCTTTTGGAATTATTAGAAGAGGATCCTCCCCCTCCACCACTTTCCCCTACAACATGAGACTGTTGTGGTTGAATCGTTGCACCACATGATAGCTTATCACCCACATATGCCACTGGTTTACCATCAAAAATCACATGGTCATGACTTTTAATAACTATAGACCAGCACCTGCATTTAGGGCACATATGACCATCACCAGCTCTAACAAATAAATTCCCCATTTGAGAACTTCTCGATTGTGTAGATGGAACAACTCCACCATGATCAGTAATAGCGTTGTGAATCGCAAAACCTTTAGCCATAGCCTACCCCCTTAAAAATTAGTCATGACTCAAAAAGTTTTGAGGTAAGGCCTGATCTTTGTAAATTCTAATCGCAATAGTATTATTCGGACTCTCAATAATTTCATCCCCATTTTCTAATCGACTGCCCACTAGAGCTACCGGTGATCCATCAACAATACATGCTGTACCAGCACCAGAGATGATTTTGGAGGTTGTGCCATCTGCATAAATAACTTCATCTCCAACACGGGCAATAGATAATCCTTTAATTTTTGTATTAGTAGAAGATACATTAACTAAACCATCGTTCTGAGTTTTAGCACCATGTACAGCCACGTAGTAAATAATATGAGGTTTATTATCCCAATAGAGTTTTTCAGCATTAGAAATCTTTTGAATATCATTTTTTGAAAGCTTTTCTAATTGTTCAATAGGAAGGTCTTGTAAAAAAATAGGACTTGTCATTATAGTTCCTGCTCTAATTTTCAATACAATAATATCAAAACTTACTTAAACTAAAAAATAAGTTATATGTAACCATATAGGGTTAATATCTTAGAAAGTTATTTAAAATTTCAGAGTAAGTCATCTTTATGTCAATAGAAGATTTCTTTATGAAAGACTCCTCTTTTAAGAGATATCTTTTAATTAGTTTAGCCTATTCATGAGAATAATGGACCATATCTAATTAATGAGAATATGTATAAGAAAGTATTTGGTCGTCCTTATGATAGTGCTACCGTATCGCAGTTTATACGACAATATCAATATACACCGCCGCTCAGTAGTTTCTAGTCACGAGTAATAATATGAAGAAAACGATATTAATATTTTTAGCACCGCTTCTTTTGGTTGGCTTCAATGGATGTAAAGCATCTGAAAAAGAGGATGTAGATACATTTATTCAAAAGGACTTCAAGAATTACGTTACTGATAATAGAAAATTGATTTTGGAAGCCAATAAAGACGTAAAACAAGAACCAGCTCTAAAAGAGATCATTTTCAAAAATACTTTTGTAAAAGTAAGAACTGCACAAAGTCTACTGAATGATGAGTATGGTAATTGGTTAACTGGCTTAGATAAAAATAAGTTTGACTATACCGATCTCAACGATGTCTGTTGGCTGACCGTCTACATGCAAAACTATGTAAATAATATGGATGAGCAATATAAAGCCAATATCACCGAAGACACCAAGAAAAGTGTTAAGCAACTATACGAAGCAAGAAATGAAATTATCAAGCTAAGAGATAGCAAAGAAAAATCTCTAGCAACTTTTCAACAAGTTTGTAAATAGTTGAAAATATTAATTAAATATTACTATATAAAGCTCCAATTAAAAGGAGCTTTATATAGCTAATTTTATAAATTAGTTATAGTTAAATCTATTTATTCCCTGCCTGAATAAGAAATGGTTAATTAATTGTGAAATCTAAACTTTGTATTATTTTATTGTCTCTTTTAACAGTAGCATGTAGCCAAGTCCGCCCTCAAAAACATGGAATTACTGAGGCTGATATAACCCAAGCATATGAAGCATCACTCTATGCCCAGTTTAATCAGCTTTATTACACAAAGTTTCTGTATAAAGCAGCATACAATGAAGCTAACAAGGTAACTGAAACTAATGATCAGTTGCTAAGTTATGCCACCTTTTTAATGTATACAATTAATACAACTTATGACTCTTTAAACATAAAGCTTAATGATGATCTAGATTTAATGGCTTCTGGCAAAAAAAGTAAGATGTCAATTGATGCTTTAGATTCATTATGTGTAAGTAATAAATACATTGAAAAATATATAAAACTTAAAGGAAAAAGCGGAAGTGAGATATCAGCTAAAGCGAAAGAACTTTCAAAAGAGGCTTTGGTACTTCAACCGAAAATTGAAAAAATCATTATGAAAACTGATTCACCGTTAAATGATATTGAATGTAAAAAATTAATCTAAGCGAGAAAAGGCCCTGAATGTTGAAGGCTTTTTCTAAAGTGAGTTAAGGTAAATTACCCCAACTGATTCAAATAATAAAAACAACTCAGAGAATTCCTCGGAGATCCACACAATGTTAGTAAGCAGAACTTATGTTAAATTTATCTGTGCTCTTCTGTTTATGCTTTTTATGAATGGTTGTGCAAATTCCCAGATAAATAGCGATAGAGAAGCTTTAATTAATGCAGGGCGTGCCGCAGTCAGTATAATAACTACAAATTACCGAGTTTCTAAATACGCTCTTCAAGAAAGAAATAGGGATGTTACTTTTGTTAAATAGTTATGTCTTTTTTGCCTATCAAATCTGCTATTCGTTTTACAAATATATCTTCACTTTCAATTAGATCATCCATTGTTTGGGTCTCATGAACATAAATTCCATCTATTATAAATAACACATCATTATTATTGTTACCGTATAAAGTTTCAGAGTAAGACTTCTCAACGTCTAATTGTTTTGATAATGGATAGATCAAACCACTTGCTATTAAGTTATTTTGGTAATAACCCGAGTAAGAATGTATTTGGTGTAAATCTGACCTATCAATGTCATTATTTTGCATTTCCATTTTCTTAAATTTTGCGTCAAAAACAATAATTTTGCCTGTTTCCTTATGTTTCATTATTAAGTCTGGAAATATTGATCTACGATAAAATTGCTGTTTGTAAATTGGAATATCAACTTGTCCACTTACCGACCATTCAGGAAAGTTTCTACTCAAAAGTTTTTCAAGATAAATTTCATATAATTCTGCAATATCAAACAAATAACCTATTGTCTCTAAACTTTTCTTATCATTATCGGGTATTAGGTCTTTGTTCAATAAAATTATTTCTGCATACTCCAAAACTTTTTTGAAACCACGATACATTGGATTGTTTATAGTTTGGTATGTTTTGGCTCTTTGTATTGTTTCGTAACTCGCAAAACGACCAGAATATTGTTGTTTTAAAAATTGACTTAAACCAAGCAAACGGCTGTGAATTTCTTTGCCGAAAACACTTTCTAATTTCTTTAATGCCAAATATAAAACATCAATGATTTCTTGAATATACATTCGTTCCCTGAAAGTTGTTGTTAGTTTTCCTTGAAATGGAATATCTCTTTTTAAGTAATCATTAAAATTTATACTTCCTCTTACTTTTTGACTTCGCTCTTGCTGTTTTTGATATTGTTGTGGCAAACCTAAAACCACCGCTTTTTCTAATGACTGAATAAATAAATGAGCAATAATAAACAAGAACTGATTTTCGGTTTCATCTGTCTTTGCTTGTATTGGCTCATTGTCAACGTAAATATCATTTACGAAGTTAAGCATACGTTTTAGAAAAGTGTCGCCATATTTTGTTGTAATATTAATTTTACAACCTTTGTAAAAAAGCACTCCAGCATATACACCAGTTTGAATAAAGTATTTTTTTTCTTTTTCTTTTTCTTTTGAATATAATTTTAAAATTAGACGTTCTTCATCTTGCTCAAAAATACGTTTGCTTTTGAAATGAAATACTTTGATCTGTTTTAGTTGTTCTGCACCAAGTTTTAATTCATAAACAGACGAAAATATTTCTTGCAAGTTTTTTACGCTTGACTGTTTTACTCCGAAAGCTTTACCTAAGTTTGAAATTGGGGCTTCTTCGTAAAAATTATGATTGACTGGAATACTAATTTTCATTTTATTGTTTCTTTGAACTTATTCAACGCTTCATCTAACCTACTTTCCAATTCGCTTTCCACAAATACGGCTCTTAGATATTCTTTCAATGTTGGTCGCAAATACAAGTTAAATAAAATTTCAATATTGTTATTTGTAATATCTTTACGCTTAGCAATATCGCTAATCTTCATAAAAAATGAATGACCAAATTCATATGATTTTCCCAAACCTAAGTCTTTAGAAATATAGTCATTCAATTTTTCGCAGGCTTTGACATACAGTCCAATATTATTGAACTGATCTTTTCCTTTGAAACGTGTCTCCTCTTCAATTACTTCGTAATCACAATCTTTTCTTATCCATTTAAAACGTCTACGGAGTGCTAAATCAAAAGCATCAATACTTTTATCCACATCATTCATCATTCCAATAAAAAATACATTCTTAGGAACTCCGAACTTCACTTCATTGTTGTGAATTTCATAAGCTAAATCTTTAAATTTATTGTCCTCTTTGATCAAATCTTCAATTAGCGCAGAATATTGTGTTCGAATCAGGTTTTTATTTTCAGTATCTTGTCGGTAATCTTTTTCCAATAGCGATAAAGTTTCGCCAAAAACCATTGAAAGATTTGCTCGGTTTATTTCGTCCACGACGAAATAAAAATCCTTTTCAGGGTGTTTTTTCGCTTTGATACAAAAGTTTTTAAAAATACCATTTACTAACTCAAAGCGAATATTTCCATCTTTTGAAACGCCTTTTGGTTTAATACCTTCAATAAAATCTTCGTAAGTAAATGATGGATGGAATTGTAAAACCTCATATCTTGAAGTATCACCTTGACAAACAAAATCTAAACTACTTTTTACAGAAAATGTTTTACCTGTTCCTGGCGGCCCATAAAGAATAACATTAGGATTGTTTGTGTCTGCAATCGATTTGGAATTTACAAAACGCCATAAGAAACGTGAAAGCAAAACAAGTTCGTTTTTGTCTTGTTCATTTACGTCTAAAAGTTTCTTTGCTACAAGACAAACTTGATAGTTTTTTCTAAAGATTTCTTCAGCATCACTATCAATAAACTCGTTATATAGTTCTTCTAACCATTGTGTAGAGTAGATATAGAGAAAGTCCGATAAATTATCCAATACAGCTAGTTTCATTAAAACTTGCTTGGCACTGTAATTTGAATTTTCAATCAAATATATTTTTTCTAACGGATCAGTTTTTGAGACAATACTTTTCAGTAAACCTTTTATTTTTTCATTAAAATAAAGTTCCGCGTCTTGTCGAGTAGCATTTGACTTGTTTACACTTTTGATATGATAAGTAGAATTGTCATCATTCAATTTCACTTCAAAATTGAATGCTGTACCAGGCTTTGAAGAACCTAAAACAATTCTCGTGGTTCGTTCTAAAAAGTTACATAAATATCCGCCGGGCATTATTGCTGTGGAACTTCCTAAAATGTTTGTGTAGTCATCCAAACTCAATGTGTCATTTAAAATTTTATGCTTATATAATTTCCATTCAGAAATTAATTTCTCAACTTCGTCCTTATTAAATTTTTTTTCTTCCTCTTTTGTTTCATTTTTAAATTTGTTCCAAAGTACTTTGATGTGAGTTTGTCGCTCTTCTGACAGTTTTATATTTTCCATTAGTCTCTTATAAGTCCTTAACTTATACCACTTTACAATAAAATTATTTGTAGCATTAGACCCGTTACAACAGGTTAAAGTGCCTGGCGCTTGTATATGACTTTTACCATAAGCTGTTAAAATCTGATAAAGAAGATTTTTCTCATCTTCTTCGTAAAAACCAAGAATTTCAATTTGTCTTCTAAGTTTGAACCAATCAAATTCATCGTCTGTATTGTGCTCTATATAAGCATCACCCTTTACTTTTACTAATGCTACTGGCGTACTTCCATCACGAACCATCACAACATCGTCAATTTTCATATCATTTTTGAAAAGCTTAGGATCAATTACTGAATTTCCTTTTTTGTCTTCCCAATATTCACCCATACCTATAACTTGTTTTTTCATAAGTATAGCTTTTAGCGTATCAACGTCTAATCTTGAGTCTGGGTGTAGTTGTATGTGCCAATAGTTCATTTAATATCAATATGTGTTGTCGTATTTTAGAAAAGGAAAAAGGCCGATTTTAACAATAGCTCTATCATCTGTATTTCTTACAGCTTGTGGCATGGTAATGGCAATTGAACTCATCCAAAATCTCTAAAGGAATTTACTCATTAAAAAATTAAAGCTCTAGATTTCCCCCCCAATTTAACTCATCATCTTTTCAGACAACAACTACTTTATTTATAAGAATATTCAAAACAGAAAATTATTTTCATACCATATATTTAGACGAGGTTAGAATAACAAAAGTATGAAACCAGAAGATAAAACTCGAATCATTATTGATCAATAAAACCCCATAATACTTTTTTTAATAAATAAAAGATCAGACTAGAAAGTAAAAATTAAAGCAAACTAGAAGTTGTCAAAAACCTGTCAATAAAAAAGCCACTTACATTAAGTGGCTGATTTATTTAAAGTATTTTGGTGGAGATGGCGGGAGTTGAACCCGCGTCCGCCAGCACTACGCTCGAGAATACTACATGCTTAGATATCGTCTATTGTTTTAACACCAAGTGACCCGACGAACAGGGTACAAGGTGCGATCCTCTAAGTTTGGTATAAAGCCCCGAGGCTTGACTCTATACGGACTTGTGTGCGTGCGCTTCAGTCGGGTTCCCAGACCACAAGTATTCTAGGAAGCGGACAAGCGGCCCTTAGGCAGCTAGAGCGTAAGTTTCGTCGTTTGCGACTATTTAAATGCAAATTTTATTTACGAGAGAAAATGCGCTCTCGGCATGCATCTATGAGTTTCATCACCGGCGTCGAAGCCAATAACATCCCCATGAATGTCTGCACATCATAGCATAACTAAAATAAAATGCTGTGCAATTTATCAACAGTCTGCTACTGATGAACATATTTACATAATGGAGAGCCTTTTGTTTTTTTCAAGGGCCATATAAAAAAGCTACCAAAAATGACAGCTTTTTTAAAGTTGGGTCTATAAAGCACCATTGCCTAACACGATCCCTTCACGGCGTGGGTCTACCCCACCTGCGTATTTACTTTGATTATTTATATTTACTTTCATAATCGTTGAAATACCACTGGTTTGCGCAGTGTTCGATATGCCATGCCCTTTTGCTTTTAAGCCTTCAATCAGGTCAACTAAGGAAAGCTGAACGTTTGAGCTATCCACATTGGTGTTTTTGCTATTGGTCGCGCCAAAGTTAACAAGTGAAGTGGCCTGCTGTGCATTTAAGTTCCAGTCCAATGCACCCACCAAAGTCTTAACCACATATTGAATGATCGTACCACCGCCTGGTGAACCTGTTGCCATATAAAACTCATCTGGCGTGGTGCCTTTAAATACTAAGGTTGGTGCCATAGTACTACGTGGGCGTTTGCCGCCTTCTACACGGTTGGCAACTGGTGCCCCAGTGCTGTCATAAGGGTTTGCGCTAAAGTCAGTTAATTGGTTCGACAGCAAGAACCCATCCACCATGTGGAATGAACCCATGCTCGATTCAACAGTCGATGTCATTGAAACCACATTGCCATAGGCATCTACTATCGTGAACTGAGTCGTGCCATGTTCAACTGTGGTATCTACACCTGCCGCTGTATTGAAATTACCTGCTGGTGCTACGCCCATACTTTGGTTCGGGTTAATCAGTGCCGCACGTTGTTTTAAGTAATTTTTATCAATAAAACTTGGAATACCCTGTGCCGGCAAACGAACAAAGTCGGTATCTGCGACATATTTATCACGGTCAGCATAGGCCAAACGCTCTGCCTCAGACACTAAATGCACGCCCATGACATCGGGCACACCGCCTTCATTTTCAGGGTTTTTAGGTGGATAAAGTGACATATCAAAGTTTTCTAAAATACCCAGTGTCTGTGCAACTGCAATCCCTCCCGAAGATGGAGGTGGCATGGTACATACATAGTAACGGTCACGGTACGTTGTACAAATCGGGTCGCGTTTTTTCACCTGATAGTTCGATAAATCCTGCAAGGTCATCAAACTTGGGGTAATGGGAGTCCGTGCGGGGTCATCACCTACAGTTTGCCCTGCTTTTGCCACAATGGCTTGCGCAATCGGTCCAGTGTGTAGTGCGTTTGCCCCTTGTGAAGCGAGTGCTTCAAGTGTTCTGGCATAGGCTTTATTGGTCATGGTCTCACCGACTTTACGTGGTGATCCATCTGGGTAGAAATAGGTCGCCATTGCATTTGCATCAAGCGCTAAATTGCTTGCATTACTTGCAATGGCATCTGCCAAACGCCCCGGAATGCGGAAACCGTTATCAGCCAAACCAATCGCTTCACCAAAAAGTTGTTTCCATTCAAGCTTGCCATGCTCTTTTTGGGCTTGTTCAAGCAAACGCATCACACCCGGTACACCAATCGAACGGCCACTACGGCGTGCACTTGGTACAGGCGGAGGTGAATTTGGGTCATATATATTTTGGCGAATTAAATAAAATTCGTTGGCTGCGGCTGGTGCGGTTTCACGGCCATCATAAGCAGTGACTTTCTTGGTTTTGGCATCGTAATACATCATAAAACCACTACCAGCAATGGTACTCGACTGTGGCTCGACTAACCCCAGCACCGCTTGTACCGCTACGGCTGCATCGACTGCGCTACCGCCTGCTTTTAAAACATCACAACCTGCTTTTACTGCAAGTGGCGTGTTTGCCACCACCATATATTTATCTGAATATTTAACCGTGTTACCAAGTTTGTAACCCGATGCACCCTCTGGCGCGGCGGGGTCACCATTTTGGTTTGAACCGACCACCACGCTTGAACCGTCTTGTGCCAGTTTGCTACAACTGGTCGGGTCATTATCTACAATTAAATTGGGCGGGGTTGTATTTGAATCATCCTTGGGCTGATCTGACGAGGAGTCATCTCCACATCCTTGTAATAAACCGACTGCTAATAAACTACTGAACAAAAATGAATATCTTTTATTCACGTGATAACTCCAATATATACGCCTGCCTATCCATGCAATTGCCATGCAAGCTTCTTTGTTTTCAGGTCTTCAGTTTTTTAATCTTTGATAAAAATAAAGTTTTAATAATATTAAATGATTAAGGGTGTTTATTTTGTGCCCTGTGTGATGTCTCCTTGTTTGTTATCACACTCTTTTATAACTGATTTGCCCAATTCTGGCATGCTTTATTTCTTTAAATACAGGCTAAATCTGCTATTTATAAACTCACTCATTTTGTAGTTGGCCTAAAAAAAGCACCTCCGAAGAGATGCTTTTTTATGTTTAGTGAGAAGGCATGCCGCTGACCTGTTTGGGTTTTGGGCACAGCCAAATGACCAGCCCCGCAAAGACAAACACAATCGCAAATAGCAAAAACACATGGTTTGCCGACATGGTAATAGCTTCTTTATCGACAAGGTTTGAAATAATGCCTAAAGTCGAGTCAGCCGTAAAACCATTTTGCAAAAGTGTGTTTTGTACTTCAGTCGTATGTAGATTTGACACCATTTCACTGCGTGCAACTTTGGCGTGGTCGTCCCACACTGTGACTGCAATTGAAGCGCCAATCGCCCCTGCCATGGTTCTTAAAAAGTTCATGAGGCCCGCAGCAGATGCAATTTCGTGCTGGAGTACCGAACCGAGTGCAATATTCGACAATGGAATAAAGAAGAATGGCACAGCAAAACCTTGCAGGATTTGTGGCCAAGCCAGCGCCATAAAGTCGGCATCTGTGGTCCAAAATGCCCGCATTAAGGTCACACCACCCAGCAAAATCAAACCAAAACTCGCCAGGGCACGTGGGTCATGTTTGGTCGAGAGCTTTGCCACAATCGGTGACATGGTCAAACTACCAAAGCCCATGGTTGCGGTTAAATAGCCGGCCCAAGTCGCGGTGTAGGAAAGGTTCATTTGCAGCCACTGGGGAATCAGTACAATACTGCCAAAGAACGCGCCAAAGCCAAGCGACAAGGCCAGCACCGAAATTGCAAAGCCCCTATGCCTAAAGACTTTCACGTCTACGACGGGGTGTTTATCGGTCAGCTCCCATATGAGGAACACCACAAAGCCAATGGCGGCAGTTAAAGCTAAAACGATAATGCTGGTGCTATTAAACCAATCTCGTTCGTGCCCTAAATCGAGCATAAGCTGTAGCGCACCAATCCACAAAATTAACAGACCTAAACCGACGGTATCGATTCTTAAAGAAATCGTTTCTGTTTCGGCTGGTTTAAGCAAACGGATTGCTGCTAAAACACAAATAATCCCGACTGGTATGTTAATAAAGAAAATCCAGTGCCAAGACAGGTTGTCACTAATCAGACCACCCAAAATTGGCCCTAAAATTGGTCCAACGACGGTAGTCATGGCCCATAAGCCCATCGCCTGTGCATGCTTTTCTTGAGGGAAAATACGCATCAGCAAAGTTTGGCTGAGTGGCATGAGGGGGCCACCGCATAGACCTTGTCCAATACGGAAAAACACCAGCATGCCTAACGAGTTTGCTAGGCCGCACAAAAAAGAAAAAATGGTAAAACCAATCAGACCAAAAATAAAAACCCGAACGGTTCCAAAACGACCCGCAAGCCAACCTGTTAAAGGTACACAAATCGCTTCTGCAACGGCATACGACGTAACAACCCATGTTCCTTGTGTACTTGAAACGGCAAGGTTACCGGTAATGTGCGGTACAGACACGTTGGCAATGGTCGTATCGAGCACGACCATAAAGTTCGACAAGGCAATAACAAACGCTGCCAGTATTAAACGGCCACCGCTTAGTTCGGCAAAAGGTGTTTGCGTTTTCATAAGCGTTTACTTCGCAGATAAGTCGACTTTTGCTTCCATCGACAAGCCAACACGTAGTGGGTGTTCAGCAAGTTCTTTTGGGTCAAGTGCAATACGAACCGGTAAGCGTTGAACCACTTTAATCCAGTTTCCTGTTGCGTTTTGAGCCGGAATTAAGGCAAAGGCAGAGCCTGTACCACCAGAGAAGCCCATCACTTTGCCGTGATATTCAACGTCATCACCATATAAATCTGAAGTCAGCGTGACTTCCTGACCCGGACGGACTTTTTTCAACTGACTTTCTTTAAAGTTCGCATCTACATATAAATCATTGAGCGGCACAATCATCATCATGCTGGTGCCCGGCGCAACACGTTGACCCACTTGAATATTACGACGCGTAACTACTCCATCAACTGGTGCACGAATCACGGTACGTTCCAAATCAAGCTGAGTTTGTTCAACATGTGCTTGTGCAACTTGTACATCAGGTGTCGAAGTTTCGCTTACACCCTGAATTAACGCTTCATTTGCAGCTAAGGTACTTTCAGCAGCTTTACGGCTCGAAGAGGCTTGCGCTAAACCAGCTTTAGCAAGCTCTAGCCCTGCTTTGGCTGTTTCAACTGCACTTTGTGCCTTAGTGAGTTCTTCTTTAGACACTGCACCAGAGGCAGCAAGCTGTGCACGGCGGTTTAACTCTAAAGCAGCTTTATCGTAGTCGGCCTGTGCCTGTGCAACTTGTGCTTTGGCACTGTTAATTTCGTCAGCACGAACCACAACTTGGGAGTTTAAAGAACTACTGTTTGCCGCAGTTTGTTTGTATTGGCGTTTTGCTTTGGCAAGTTCTGCCTCAGCTTGGGCCAATGCAATTTTGGCATCACGGTCATCAATACGAACCAGCACGTCACCACGATGTACCGTTTGGGTATCTTTTACGACAACCTGAGCGACCTGTCCGCTCACCATTGAAGTAATTTGCGCGGTTTCTGCACCGACATAGGCATTATCCGTACTCACGGAATTATTTAAAAATAATGCCCAGATTGCATACAAAATAGCGGCGATCAATAAAATCAGCGCAAAAAAACCAAGAAATTTTTTGCGCTTGTTTTGATTGTTATCATCCGAGGCAGATGTTGTTGGCACTGTTTCTTGTACATTGCTTTGTGCATCAGTCATGGTATGTTCCTAAAGATGAGTTGGCTTTGCCATCAATCTCGCACTACACCTTGTTATAGAGTTTTTATTTTTCTATAAACAAGACATACCGCATTGTCAAAGGAGCTAATTTTAACGCTAAAACCTCATAATATGAGAATAAAAATTTATAACTCATGCGTTCGTTCTAATTAAATTAATGTTTATCTCAAAGTTTTTGTAAAAATTTCTGCTTTTTATACACTAAAAAAAGCGCACTTGGCGCTTTCAAAGGGTTCAATTCATTGCTTAATAGGCATATGAAGCAATGCCGGCAGCAATCGCTTTATCTTCATCATTGACCATGGTCATGCGCATGGTGCAGCCCTTACGACCTAAACGTAATACTTCGGCACGTGCAATAAAATATTTACCACGCCCCGGTGCTAAATAATCTACACGCATGTCGACTGTTGCCAAACGCGACACTTGCTTAATGGTTTCAGTTAAAGTTTCGGGAGTTGAACGGCGATATAGGTGTTCCATTGCCACAATTCCACCAATACTATCGAGCAAAGTTGCAGCAACACCACCATGCAAAATCTGAAATGCCAAATTGCCAATCAGGTTGGGTTGCATCTCGATATAGCCTTCAATGTGCCCGTCCACCACACGCATAATCATTCCACTATGCTTAAAAAAAGGAGAGCTATTAAACGCCTTACATAATTGGTTGAGAACCACAGTTAGGTCAGTTTTTGCACCTAAATGGATGTTCCCAGTCCAATTTTTCTTTTCATCACTCATACATTGCCTAAATTTAAGAGCATGATAAACACCCATAATTTTGTACAAATCCAGCATTATGGGGCTACAATACAGCAGTCGGTTGACAGTAATGGAATATCCGCCAACCTATCCTAGTGTAATACCGAACATCGAGATTGTTATGACTTATACGTTCAATCGTCCTGCATTTCCAGCCACTCGCATGCGCCGTATCCGTAAAAATGACCAGTTGCGTGCGATGGTCAGCGAAACACAGCTCACTACCAATCACTTGATTTATCCAGTATTTGTATTACCGGGACAAAATCAGACCCAAGATATTCCAAGTATGCCAAACATTCAGCGTTTGTCGGCAGATTTGTTACTGAAAAAAGCTGAAAGACTTCTGGAATTAGGCGTATCAAAACTGGCTCTTTTTCCAGTTACCCCTCAAGAAGATAAAAGCCTCACCGCAGAAGCTGCATGGCGTGAAGATGGTTTAGTTCAAACCACCTGCCGTTTGCTTAAAAAAGAATTACCAGAAATGGTACTAATTACTGATGGTGCCCTCGACCCATACACCACGCATGGTCAAGACGGCATTATTGATGAAACTGGCTATGTGCTAAACGATGAGACTGTAGAATGCTTGATTAAACAAGCCTTAAGTCACGCAGAAGCAGGTGCCGAAGTGATTGCTCCAAGTGACATGATGGATGGCCGCATTGGCGCGATTCGTCAGGCTTTAGAAGCCAATGGTCACATCTACACCAATATCATGGCCTACTCTGCGAAATATGCGTCTAGCTTCTATGGTCCGTTCCGTGATGCTGTTGGCTCTGCATCCAACCTAAAAGGTGGTAATAAATATAACTACCAGATGGACTTTGCCAACCGTGCCGAAGCATTACATGAAATCGCGCTTGATATTCAAGAAGGCGCCGACATGGTGATTGTAAAACCGGGCATGCCATATCTGGATGTGGTACGTGAAGTAAAAGATACCTTTGGTATTCCGACATTCATTTACCAAGTGAGTGGCGAATACGCGATGTTAGCGGGCGCAATTCAAAATGGCTGGTTATCAGACTCAGTCATTTTAGAATCACTCATGTGCTGCCGCCGCGCAGGTGCAGACGGAATCTGGACTTACTTTGCAGAAACCGCTGCTGAAAAACTCAAGGAAATGAACTAAGTTCGCAGAGAAAGGATAACACTGCATGCATATTGCAATTATTGGCGCGGGCATAAGTGGATTAATGTCTGCGCTGGAGTTGGTTGAACAAGGCTGTACCATCAGCATTTTTGATCAACAACAAGCGGGACAAGCAGCCTCTTGGGCTGGTGGAGGCATTCTCTCTCCGATGTACCCGTGGCGCTATGTGCATGCAGTGAACCAACTTGCCCAATTTGGCAAAGCCTCTTATCAAGCATGGAACCAAAAGCTCTACCCTATTACAGGGATTGATTTTGAAATTCATGACACAGGCATGCTAATTTTTGATGAAGAAGATTTTGACGTCGGGCTTTCCTATGCAAATCAACATCAAGAACCGATGCAGCGCTGTGAATATCTACAAAGAGATGCTTTAGAGCAAGTCAACCCGCATATTTCCGAACAGTTTCAAGAAGCGATTTATTTCCCTGAACTGTCTAATATTCGTAATCCACGCGTTTTACAGTCTCTGATTAGCTATTTAAAACAACATCCGAATGTTGAATTTTTTGAAAACACTCCTGTTAAAAAACTGATTCAAAAAGGTGATGCCATACAAGCGCTCCAAACCGAAGATGGTCGCAAACATACAGCAGACCATTTTGTAATAACTTCGGGCGCTTGGAGCCATTACTGGAACTCACAATTACAACTCGACATTCCAGTCGAACCTGTTCAAGGTCAAATGCTGTTATTTAAAACCCCTGCTCACTGGCTACCGACCATGTGTATGAATCGAGTGATGTATCTGATTCCACGTATGGACGGTCATATCGTGTGCGGGTCAAGCATGGCACATCGTGGTTTTGACACCTCTACCGATGAAACTACGCAGCACAATATTTTAGAAGCATGTTTAGAAATGGTGCCTGAACTGGCCGATTTCCCGATTGTACAGCGCTGGGCAGGCCTCAGACCAAGTTCACCGAATGGCGTTCCGTACATTGGCAAAATGCCTGAAATGGATAACCTGTGGGCAAACTTTGGTCATTTTAGAAATGGTTTATGCATGGGTGCAGGTTCTGCACAATTGCTCCGTCAGCTTATGCTGGGTCAACCAACATTAGTTGATGCCAAAGCATATTCGCCAGAGCGTTTGCAAAATAAAATCTTAGCCTGAGGCGAGTATATTCTCTAAAGCCATTTTTAACTGAGGATAAGCAAACTCAAATCCTTCAGTTTGTAAGGCTGCGGGTTTGACGTACTGACCATTTAAGATCAATTGAGACTGTTCCCCCAACAAACAGCGAAAAACCGTGCTTGGTGATGACAACAATGGTTTCTTATTCAAAACCTCTGCTGCTTGTTCAACAAAAGCTTTTTGAGTCACATTTTCTGGCGCTACGACATTGTGAATTTGAGCTGATTGAGGATGCTTAAATATAAACTCAATTGCGTTTAATACGTCTTCAATATGTACCCAAACCACAGGCTGACGGCCATGACCAATTTGACCGACTAAATTGAGTCGAATAGGAAGCAACATTTTAGGCAAAATGCCACCGCCCTGCCCAAACACCACACCTAAGCGAATAATTTTAGTATTTTGTTGAGAATCTGCTAAAGCTGCTCGCTCCCACTCTTGGCAAAGCTCGGACATAAAAATAGGCTGTGGCGGGCTTTGTTCAGTACAAACTTCTGCCCACTTTTCTTGATCATCTATTCCGTAATAGCCAATGGCCGAACCAGACACAATTACTTCAGGAAAAATTTGAGATTGCTTGAGCCATGCATACAGTTTTCGGGTCGTATTTACACGGCTTTCAATGAGCTGTTTTTTACGTGACTCGGTCCAGCGTTTCTCGCCAATATTTGCACCTGCCAAATTCACCACATAATCAATTTGTCGGGTCGAAATATCTTCAAACTTTTGCACCCACTGCAAGGCAGGATGGTCAGATGCCTTTCCAGCCTGCCGTGTCACAGCAATCACGTTATAATTTTTCTGTAAGAGGAACTTAATTAAATGCGTTCCGATAAAACCACTTGCACCTGTAATTAATACATTCTTATTCATATTTCCTCCTAAGCTGAGGATTCAAGTTTTATTTAATTGTATAAGACTCATTTATATTTAATCGTATGAGTTTTCGTAGTGATCTATTGCACGTTAAACATTTTGTCAGCCATTCGCTGTGCTTGTTTGCCATAAAACCAGTAGGTAATTAAATAAAGTGGAATAGCTAACATTAAAAGCATAATCACCATAATGCTTAAAAACTGAGGTTGTTTGAGGTAAAGCATAAAGTTTTGCAAAATTTCAGGGTCTTTTCTAGCAAATAAAAACAGGCCAAATAAAACACCACATAAGTTGTAGCCCCAAAAAATCAAGGTAAAACCTAAAGTAAATTTCTTTTTTTCTGGTACGGTCGGGGCACGGCGTTCTTTCTTTAAGAATTTAAATAAGACAAAAATCATTGCGCCTAAATATGGAACGGCTGTTAAAATACCGCCTACACTCGCTGGTAATAGTGCTGCAACCACACCTACAATTAAGGTGAGCACGATGCATAAACCAAAAAACCAGAGAAAGTAAGAACGTAATTTGGTCATATTTTTGCCTAATTTATGGGTTCAAAAAATAATTATAAATTTTTTTCGATTTTTTTTCATTTTTCTGTCAACCAATCCTGATCTCTTGACGTTATATAGGGTAACAAGGTCGCAGCAACCGAATACTTCCTTTGCACGGCATCCGCAAAATTGTTTCGGTGACCTTTCATTACGACTCTTTCCTTCCTTCGGATTAGGTTTTGTTAGCAGCCGAAACCCTTGATGAAGTTTTTGACCGACGATTCTCTCATCACTCGAATCGTCGGTTTTTATTTTCTAGCACTTTCATTTATTTTACGCTCACCATACACAATAGTGCTTTCGTGGCGATAAAGGCTATGCGTATACTTTTTGCACCATAAAAATATGATTTAAATAATATGAACACTATTGCCTATTTTGAAATCCAGTCTTCAAACCCTGCCCGCGATGCGCAGTTTTATCAAGCTGTGTTTGGTTGGCAATTTAAACTCGATGAAACCTTACCGATTGAATATTATCGCATAGAGACATCTTCAATTATGGGTGGACTATTAAAACGCCCCGCTCAAACACCGCCAATGGAATATGGCACCAATGCATTTACCTGCTCGGTTCAGGTCGAAAACTTCGATGAAGTGGCTGCAAAGATTTTAGAGCAAGGTGGCATTATCGCGATGGATAAATTCGCTATTCCGGGCCGCGCTTGGCATGGCTATTTTGTCGATTTAGACCACAACGTTTTTGGTATTTTTCAAGTCGATGAAAATGCAGCTTAAAGATCTTATTTAACGACTTTAATTATTTTTAATTTATAGCCACCGCCTTTTTATCGGTGGCTATTTCATATGAATTATTCAGCAAAGCTGAAGCTGGCTTCACATGTAATTGGAAAATTCACCGAATTGGCAATCATACATTCGTGATGTGCTTCTTCATGCAGTTTTGCTGCAAGCTCTTGGTCAGCACCTTTTTCTAAAACAACCTCGGGCCTTAAAATAATTTGGGTAAAATGACCACGTTTGACCGGATCTGTATCTTCCATAAATCCCAGTGCATGATCGACATAACTCAGCACATGAATATGATTGACTGCACATAGGTGTAAATACCAAAGCTTATGACAAGCTGAAGCTGATGCAACCAATAAATCTTCTGGGTTCCATCTGGTCACATCACCTAAATAGGCTGGGTCTGATGAGCCTTGAATCGTGGCCTTTTGCGGATGTTGAATACTAAAGTCTCTTTTATATGAACGATAAGAAGAAGTGCCAGTTCCTGTATTGCCTTCCCACTGTATTTTTACTTCGTATTCATGAATGGTCATTTTGTTCTCAAAGTTCATGGTTTGACCTGATAGTAACAAAGCAGAGTTTAAAGTGAAAAATTTAATTCAAGTTTTACTTTGGGCTTAAATAACGAGCACTTTAAAATGTCTTGATAAAATCTCCTGCCAATTTATGCTAACGTATCTGTGTTTATTTTGGCTTGATGTCTGTTTCTATGTCCGTACATTTTCTACATACTTCTGACTGGCATTTGGGGCAGTTTTTTTATAATCATTCACGACACTACGAACACCAACAATTTTTAAGCTGGTTGCTCACTCAAATTCAAGAAAAACAACCGCATGCCCTGCTTATTGCTGGCGATATTTTTGATGTCATTAACCCGGGTTCACAAGCACAAAAACAACTCTACCAATTTTTAGCAGATGCACATCGCATTGCACCGCACATGCAAACACTCATGATTGCGGGCAATCATGACTCAGGCTACCGTATTGAACAGGTCGAACCACTTTTAGAAAAATACAATGCAAAAACCGTGGGCGTGGTTCGCTGGAATGAAGATAAAACTCTAGATCTCGATCGACTACTTTTGCCTATTTATAATCAAAATCAGGATATTGTGGCGTGGTGCCTTGCCCTGCCTTTTTTACGTTCGGCCGAAATTACGGGTTTTAACGAACATACCACCAATAGCAAAAACGCAATTGCCTATTTGCACCAGCAACTCATAGCAGAAGCCAAACGTCGCAAGACACCAGACCAAGCACTTATTTTGATGTCGCATGCGCATATGCAAGGTGGGGAAACATCCGACTCTGAACGCCCAATTATTATTGGTAATGAAGAGGCACTTTCAACGACTTTATTTGAAGATGCTGTCGACTATGTCGCTTTAGGACATCTACATAAACCACAAAAAGTAGGTCAGCCACACATTCGTTATAGTGGCTCGCCAATTCCGCTTTCTTTTAGTGAAATAAACTATAAACACCAAGTGGTTGAGGTCAAAGTTGATCCGACTCAGGAGGCAGACAGCCGTTTGCAATTTGACGCTGTAGAAATTCCGCGTTGTATACAGTTGCACCGCATTCGTGGTGAATTAAATGAAGTCTTGCAACAACTCAAAGCCTTACCAAGCGGCGTGATTGAGAATATTGACCACCGTGAATATGTCGATATTGAGTATTATAGTTTAACGCCGCCACAGCCTAATTTACGTCAGCAGTTTGAAGCAGCTCTACCGTCTGACCGCTACCGTTTAGTACGTATTTCACGTCAATATGTGAATAAAGATGCGGCTGATTCAAATACCACTCAGCAAATCGCACTTGAACCACCAACACCAGAAAAACTCTTTCAAAATATCTGGGAAAAACAAGGTTACAACGCTGATGATGCGGTCTTAAAAGATTTTCTAAGTCTAGTACAAGAAGCACAAAAATATCTTGAAAATGATGCAACACCTTAAGGATATGTCATGAAAATTTTATCCATTCGAATAAAAAATCTGGCATCTCTTTCTGATGAACACTTTATTGATTTTGAAAGCGCGCCTCTCGCCCATGCAGGTCTCATTGCGATTGTGGGAAAAACTGGTGCTGGTAAATCGACTATTTTAGATGCCATGTGTCTGGCTTTGTTTAATCGGGTGCCTCGCTTGAAAGACAGTGATGGTAAATTAAAAGATGTTGATGGTTCTGAGTTACTCACTAACTCACCTTTAACTGTCTTACGCCGTGGTACAGGACATGGTTTTGCTGAGCTTTGCTTTATCGCACAAGATCAAAAGCGCTATTTGGCTCGTTGGGAAATTAAACGGGCACGTGAAAACCCAAATGGTAAATTACAAAGCGTACAGCGCCACTTAAAATGCTTAACCGATGGTGTCGTGCTTGCTGATAAAGCCAAAGCGGTTGATGAAAAAGTTAAACAAATTACCCAGCTTTCTTTTGAACAGTTTACGCGTGCTGTATTACTTGCCCAGTCAGAAGTAACCGCATTTTTAAAAGCAAGAGACAGCGAACGCGGTGAGTTACTCGAGTACCTAACCAACTCCAGTATTTTCGCCAAAATCGGTGAATTGGCCTTTCGTAAAACAGCCGATATTGCAAAGCAGCGTAAACAGTTTGAAGAGTTCTTAGGCCACATTGAAATTTTGTCTGATGAAGATATTGCGGCTTTTACCGAACAATATCAGCAAGCCGAGCAAAACCATCAACAGTTAGAACAACAAAAAAATGTTTTAGACAAACAACAACAATGGTTTGAACGTAAAGCAAAACTTGAACAAGAAGTTCAAGCTAAACAACAACAGTTTCAAACCCAGCAAAATCACCATCAGCAACTTGCCCCTGAACGTGAGCAATTAAAACGACTCGAAGTTTTCTCTGAAATACGCCCACAAGTTTTTCAGCAATCTCAAAATTTACAAACGCTACAACAACTTGAGCCGCAAATTCAGCAAGCGCAAACCAAGTTTAATGAGTTGGTGCAATTTTTTGAAACGGAACAAAAACAGTATCAACTTGCAGAACAACAACTCAAACAAACGCTCGATTTTGAGCAACAGCATCAACAAGCTTTAAATCAAGTTCGACAGTCCATTCAAGAACGTGCCTTTATTGCCGATGAATATAAAAAGTGCAAAGAAAAGAAAAATGTACTTGAGCAGAAACTCAGTCCATTGCAACAACAGCAAAACACTGTGCAACAGCAGATTGTACAGCTTGAGCAGAACCAAGTTTATCTACAACAACAACTTACCCAAACTCAGCAATATGCGGTATTAGATAAGGGCCTTTCAGCACATCTACATCAGCTCGGGCAATTTATTCAAAATTACCAAACGATTGAACAACAGCTCGGTAACCCTACCCTTGCTCGCCAAAAGCTATCGGAAGCTAAAAGTGAAGTTGAACAACTCACAGCTTCACTCGGCACAGTTGAACAAATTGAGTTAAAGCTTGAACAGCAACGTAAAGATAAAGATCAGAAACTTGCTCAAATCACTCAGTTAGATCTGGTTCAACAGAAAATAAAAATTTATCATGAGTTATATGCTGAGCTTCAGCAATTCACTGAAAAACAAACTCAAGTCTCAGCCCAAGAACAGCAGCTTAAAACCGTTTGCCAGTTAGCTGAACAAGACTACCAAACAGCAAAAACTGAACGTGAAAAGTTACAGCACATTCTGCAACAACAGCGTTTACTACACACCGAAAATATTGAGCAGTTACGGGCCAATCTTAAAGAAGGTGAAGCATGTTTAGTGTGTGGAAGTACCCATCACCCTTACCGTGTTGATGACAGTGCAGTCTCCAAGGCCTTGTTCGATTTGCAGCAACAGCAAGAGCAACAAGCTATTGTACTCGAGCAAACTACATTTAATACGTGGCAAACCCAACAACATGCACTTACTCAGTGCCATGCCGAACTTGAGCAAGTTCAGAAATATCTAGCTCAACTTCAGGCAAAACAAACAAACTTACAGCAAGAACTTGAGCAAGCGCTTAACCTCAATCAGTTACAGATTGAGCTTAATCAAGCTCCTGAACAAATCTTGCTAACACTGAACAAACTCAGACAAGCCACACAAACTGCCATAAGTTCATTTGACTCAGAAAACGTGCGTTTAGCCCAAGCGATTAAGCAACACAATAAACTTGTTCAAGCGATTCAGCGTAATGAAAGTTTGCTTAATACAGCACAGCAATGGCAACAACAGGTTCAACATATTGTTGAGTGTTTATCGGAAACTGAACAACACGCATGGCAGCAGTCGAGTAGCCAAACGGCTAAGCAGACTTGGACTATTCTTGATGCACGCGCCAAGCAACTTGAGCAACAAGAACAGCTTGCACAGCATTTTGAACAGCAGCAACAAGAACTTAAAATGTTAGCTGCCAACCTTGAGCAAATGACCAAGCAAATTGATGAGGTCGATCAAAATCTCAAAGAAATTACGCTTAAAGGCCAACAAAATAATGAAAAAGCGGTATCGCTCATTCAGCAAATGACAGGCCGTACCGATATTAAACCACATGAATGGTTAATTGAGCATGACGCCAAACGTCAGCAACAACAAACGGCGTATCATGAGGCTAAACAGCGTTTCGAACAAACCAGACAACACTTTGAACAACAAAAACAGGCGCTCGATCAACTCAAGCATCAACATCAACACACTGCGGAGTACCAGCAGCAAATTGATGGGCAAATTCAAAACTGGTTAAAAGCCCATACTGATTTTCAAGCATATGATCTTACGGCACTCATACAAATTAATTCAGCCCAAGAGCAAGACATTCGTAACCGTCTTAATTATGCAGAGCGTTTATTAAGTGAAGCTTCTTCTGCCCTTAAAACTATGCAAGAGCAATTGAGCGAGCACTTACAAACTCAGCCAGATATTGAATATGAAAAGCTTGTTAGCCTTATTCAAGACAATATTGTAGAGCTCAAAGCCCAGCTTGAAGTACGTGATCGCCTCAAGCTTAAGCTTGAAGTCCATCAGCAAAATCTGGCTAAACAGCAACAATATGCCGAGCAAATTCAAAATATTCAGCAAGAAGAACATCGCTGGAGCAAAATTTCAGGCTTGATTGGTGATGCCAAAGGTAAAGAGTTCCGCGACTATGCCCAGCAATATCACTTAGATATTTTAGTTGAACACGCCAACCAGCAACTGGCAATGCTGTCTCAACGCTATACGCTAAAACGCCTAGATCAGTCTCTAAGTCTTGCGATTATTGACCATGACATGGATGGAGAAACCCGTTCTGTTGCATCTTTGTCTGGCGGTGAGTCGTTCTTAACTGCCCTTGCCTTGTCTTTAGCGATTGCCAATATGGCCTCGGGCTCAATGAAAATTGAATCGCTGTTTATTGATGAAGGATTTGGTACTTTAGACGCCTCATCTTTACATATGGTCATGAATGCTCTAGACCAACTACAAAATCAGGGACGCCAAGTCATTCTCATCTCACACATTCAAGAAATGCATGAACGTATTCCTGTACAAATTCAGGTAAAACCACTCGGCGCGGGTGCAAGTACCATTGAAGTAGTAGGTTAAAACTAAAAAGCCCCGACATCCTGTCGGGGCTTTTTTAGATTCTGCGTTGGTATAACTCCTGTCGTACCTGTATGCATCCATTCATCACTGTTTATTGTTATTCTTAGAAACATCCTGTTTCCTGATGAGTTCATAATACGAAAAAAGCATTGTCTGCCATAGCCGCAAAAGGCCGAAATTTCTGTAAGATAAAGCTTACATCACCCTTTTTGCGAATAGTCTCTAGCACCAAACAACGCCGTTCCTACACGCACCATAGTTGAACCAGCAGCAATTGCAGCTTCTAAATCACCCGACATTCCCATACTTAAAGTGTCCCAGTCTTCTGGGTGCGTATGTTGGTCTTTCACAGCATCAAACAAGGCTTTAGCATCTGCAAAAGCGGCAGTATTGTCAGGCGCTGGAATGACCATTAAGCCACGTAACCTGATTTTCGGTAGTTGACTCATTTGACCAACTAACTCGGCAACTTCATCTGGTACACAGCCATCTTTACTGTCTTGCCCATCAATATTCACTTGCAAACAAATATTAAGCGCAGATTGATCATCACCACGCTGGTTAGATAGGCGCTCGGCAATAATTAAACGATCTACACCATGTACCCAATCAAATTTCTCGGCCAAATGCTTCGTCTTGTTGCGTTGAACATGACCAATGAAATGCCATTCAATGTCTAAATCGTGTAAAGCTTCGACTTTATCTAAAGCTTCTTGCAAATAGTTTTCGCCAAATGCTCTTTGCCCTGCTGCATACATTTCACGCAAACTTTCACTTGGATGTGTTTTCGATACGGCTAAAAGTTGTACGGTTTCAGGCGCACGTTGAGCATGTTCACAAGCACTTTGGATTTGCTGTAATACGTGCTGCCGCGCATCTTGCAGGTAATTCATTGACAAGGTTCTCATTTTCAAAAAACTTTTTTGCTTTTCACCTAAAGCGAGGTGTTGGTAAGCCTCGGTGAAAGCCGTATATTATTCTACAAAATAATGACATATTTTGATTTACTTGGGGAAATTATGGATATTACAGAGCTACTCGCCTTCTCTGTGAAAAATGGCGCGTCCGATTTACACTTGTCTGCTGGCATGCCGCCAATGATTCGCGTTGATGGTGAAGTCCGTCGCATTAACTTACCTGCTCTAGATCATAAAGATGTTCATCGTTTGGTCTACGACATCATGAATGATAAACAGCGTCGTGACTACGAAGAAAAACTCGAAACCGACTTTTCTTTTGAAGTACCCAACGTTGCTCGTTTCCGTGTTAACGCATTTAACCAAAACCGTGGTGCGGGTGCAGTGTTTCGTACGATTCCGTCCAAAGTACTCACCATGGAAGATTTAGGCTTAGGTCAAATCTTTAAAGATATTTGTGATTATCCACGCGGCATTGTACTGGTGACAGGTCCAACAGGTTCTGGTAAATCGACGACACTTGCAGCGATGATGGACTACATCAACGAAAACCGTTATGACCACATTCTAACGGTTGAAGACCCTATCGAATTTGTACACCAATCTAAGAAATGTCTCATCAACCAACGTGAAGTGCATCGTGATACACACGGCTTTAATGAGGCACTACGTTCAGCACTGCGTGAAGACCCAGATATTATTTTGGTCGGTGAGATGCGTGACCTTGAGACTATTCGTTTAGCACTTACTGCTGCCGAAACAGGACATTTGGTATTTGGCACGCTGCACACCACTTCTGCTGCGAAAACCATCGACCGTGTAATTGATGTATTCCCAGCCGAAGAAAAAGACATGGTTCGTGCCATGCTCTCTGAATCATTGCAGGCTGTAATTTCACAAACCCTGCTTAAAAAGAATGGCGGCGGTCGTGTCGCAGCTCATGAAATCATGATTGGTATTCCTGCTATTCGTAACTTAATTCGTGAAAATAAAGTCGCGCAAATGTACTCAGCTATTCAGACTGGCGCAAATCATGGCATGACCACCCTCGACCAAAGCTTAAAAAATTTGGTGTCTCGCGGTGTGATCAGCCCGCAAACGGCTCGTACTGCTGCTAAACAGCCTGAATCATTTCTATAAAAATAATTAGAGAATAAATATGGATTTTAATGACCTGCTCAACCTGATGGTTGAAAAAAAATCATCCGACCTCTTTATTACAGATGGCGTTGCACCATCGATGAAGATTAACGGGCAAATTGTTCCCATTTCAAAAAATAGTCTTTCAGGCGAAATTATCGGGCAACTATTACACTCCATCATGAGTGAAAAACAACGCAAAGAATTTGCAGAGACTCGTGAATGTAACTTTGCGATTATGAACCGTGATAAAAGTGCGCGCTTTCGTGTAAGTGCTTTTCAGCAACGCGACATGCCAGGCATGGTACTACGTCGAATTGAAACCAAAATTCCTTCAATTGACGACTTACAATTACCGCCAGTGCTTAAAGATTTATCGATGACCAAACGTGGCATCATTATTTTTGTAGGGGCAACAGGTACAGGTAAATCGACATCATTGGCTTCAATGATTAGCTATCGTAACCATAACTCTAAAGGTCACATCATTACCATTGAAGACCCTATCGAGTTTATTCATGAACATGCTGGCTGCATCATTACCCAACGTGAAGTCGGGATCGATACTGATTCATTTGAAGTAGCTTTAAAGAATACTTTGCGACAAGCACCCGATGTAATCTTGATTGGTGAGATCCGTACGCGTGAAGTCATGGACTATGCGATTGGTTTTGCCGAAACGGGTCACTTGGTCTTAGCCACGATGCATGCGAACAACGCCAACCAAGCACTTGACCGTATTATTCACTTCTTTGAAAGTGACCGTCATAGCCAGCTCTACATGGATTTATCGCTTAATTTAAAGGCCATGATTGCACAACAACTTATTCCGACTCCAGATGGTAATTCGCGCCGTGCAGCGATTGAGATTCTCATTAACTCACCACTAATTTCAGACTATATTCGCAAAGGCGAAATTCATGAAATTAAAGATTTAATGAAACGCTCACGTGAACTCGGTATGCAAACTTTTGACCAAGCACTGTTTGATCTCTATAAGTCAGGACAAATTACCTACAAAGATGCATTAAAACATGCCGACTCACCAAACGATTTACGTTTAACAATTAAGCTTGCCGAAGAAGGTCCTGAGCAAATTGCAGGCACAAATCAGCATTTAACCTTCGACAGACAGTAATTTCTTCATAAAAAAAGGAAGGTTAAACGTAACCTTCCTTTTTTATTTGTTTTCTTTGTGTGAAAACGATTATTTCTTGCGCAGTACTTCCTGACATTCAGGTTCGTTACAGTAACCGTAGAGGTTTAATGAGTGACCCGTTAAGGTAAACCCATGTTGCTCAGCTACAGCATGCTGTTCTTTCTCGATAACATCATTAGTAAATTCAATAACTTTGTTGCAATTATGGCAAACCAAATGATCGTGGTGATCTTCTTGCATAATTTCGAAAACAGAATGATTATTTTCGAAATGGTGGCGCTGAATGATACCTGCAGCTTCAAATTGTGTTAACACACGGTAAACTGTCGCAAGACCGACATCTTCCCCTTGTTCTAACAAAGTCTTGTAAATATCTTCAGCGCTAAGATGATGTTGTTTTGAATTTTCTAATAATTCCAAAATCTTAATTCGAGGAAGGGTAACTTTAAGTCCAGCTTTGCGCAAATCTTGATTGGAAATAGGCATGAAAAAAGGTCTCTCAACAAATCTCAAGTTGGAATAGGCAATAGAATTTAGATGAAGTATGATCTATCCTTTGATCAAATGCATCATAATTTATTGGGATAGTGTAGCAAAATGCAAAAACTCGTGCTGACGTTATTAGTCACTTCACTCCTTGCTGGTTGTTCAATCTTTGGTGTATATAAGGTTGATATTCCTCAAGGGACTCCATTGACCAAAGCTCAAGCCTCTCAAGTACAAGTCGGCATGAATTTCCAGCAAGTGCGTTTTTTGCTTGGTAGTCCAACTGTGACTGATCCCCTCAATCCTCTACGTTGGGACTACATTTACAACTATATCCCGGGAACTTATGCTAAAAAAGCAAAAATCCCCGCAGCACATGGTCAGCATTTAAAAATTTACTTTGATGGCACTGGCACAGTAACTAAAATTGAAGGTTTAGAAACTATTCCAGAATCGCAACCAGGTTTACCTGCTTCTAAAGAAGCGATTTTAACTGCACCACCACTATAATCGTTTTTTCTAATAAAAATAAACCCCTCAAGTGAAATACTTTGAGGGGTTTTGTTTATGGGGCTTATTGCTTAAAGCGATTACTTTTAATATATCGCCCCACAGGGTTTTTCTCGGCGCGTTTACGTCGTATATCTTTGGGGTTAATCGTTAAAGGGCGATAAACCTCAACTCGATCACCCGCTTGCAAAATCGCATGTGCTTCAACTTTTGCACCAAAGATGCCAAGTTGTAATGGCTCAGGCAAACTGACCTGTGTCTGCAAGCCACTCGCCTCAACTGCTTGTAATGCAGTCATACCAGCTTCAAATGGAATAGCAACTAAAAACTGTTGCTCTGGGGCTGCATAAGCAACCCACACTTGCTGAGCTTTTTCCATCAGATAATTTGTCCAATCACCGCAATCATGGCAATAACAATTGAAAGCGGCAATACAATACGTACTGCAATACGCCATAAGTTATAAAACAACTCATTGCTAAAATTCATAGATTTACGCAAATGGCTAATTTTCATAATCCAGCCAGCAAAAATGGCATAGATCAGGCAAATGAGTAATCCCCAAAGCATCAAAATCAGCGTAAAGATGTTATGAAGCTCAGGCACAGCCCAAACAGCAATCGCTACAACAATAATCACCCACTGTAAAATAGGCATAAGCTGACGCTGAGCAAGCTGCTCTCTAGCCAATTGCACAAATAACGCTGTGGTCATTACTGCGGTAAAGATCCAAGTAAAAACAGGAAGCTGTGCTTGTAAAGAAAAGAAACCAAAGGCAATCACAGCAATTAACTGAGCTAACCAAATTGGAAGAACAGTTTTCGTTGCACCTTCTTGCGACTGAACAGTACCTACACTATTTTGCCAGTAAAGCCCTAAGCCCAATCCACTCGCAACAAGTGCAAGTACAGTCGCATTCCCCCATTCTTTAAACTCAACATTGGTCCAGTGCCAAGGCTGTAAAGTTGTTCCCATTGTGTTAGCTAAAACAAGAGAAGCAATTACACCAACCGTCATCAGTAAAATTAAAATTTGACGTGGAATAAAAGATAAAATGAGAGCCACAACAGCAAGGCCAGCAAAAACAAGTTGTCCTGAAACACTATTATTAAGTTGTGTAGTCAGTAAATTGCCAGCGGTACTTAATACATTACCAGCTAAAAATGGAATAAAAATAACTGCAAGCCAGCCAACCAAACGCCATTTTGGGGAACTATCTGCTTCACGAGTTAAACTTGATAAAGCATTTAAGGCTGTAGTCTTCGACCGTTTTGCTAAAGCAATTTCCAAATAACAAACTGGTAGTGCCAATAACAACATTGTGCCTAACCACAATAACCAGAAATCGAGTTGACGATCAATCTGGATTCCCATTGTGGGTGCCAATGTCGCCATAATGATGAAAGATAAGCAAAACGCCATCAGGGGCGATAACCATCGTGACATAGGTATGTCCTGCATTATGCATTCCTTGAAAAAGACTAGAGATATTTTGCCCGTGTCATGCTTGAAAATCAAAGTTTGCTCAATAAAAAAAGCAAACTACCGAATCGATAGTTTGCCGCGCTAACTGAAATTATGAGTTCTTTTTATTTCAGGTTATGAGAAAAACCGAGCAAACCAGTTTTTCCCTTTTTTCTTTTCTTTTTCTCTAATAATTCCCATCATATTTTCTTTTACTGCTCCTACATAATCGGCATCATCATGTTGAATATGGTTAATTAACCATTTAGCCAAAATTTCTTGTAATTCTGCTTCAATCGTGTGCCCCATTTCAAAACGTTCACGATATAACTCTATTTTTTTAATAAATAAATCATGTACACGTTTATGAGGTACACGATATTTATAATCAGCTTCCTCTTGCAAACTTTCTTCGAAAGTAAAATGTGATTGCGTGTAATCGATAATATTGTCTAGAACATCTTTAATACGACGTCTATCCTCTTCATCTTTTACATCATCAATTTCATTAATATAATCAAGTATTCGTTTATGTTGCTCATCAATAACATCAATACCCGTATTATATTCTGAAGCCCATTTCATTTTCATACATCTCCCCAATGATGATTAATGATCGTTGCATAAACTGCATGATATATTTAAAGAATATAAATAAAAACAAACCTAATTTGTCGGCTTTAGCATATAAAAATCATAATTAACCCAAGTTATTGTTTTTTAAATATTAAATTAAAATTAACCAACTAAAATAATAAAGTATTTTTTAAACAAACTATTTTATTATTAAATGATAAAAATATATAAATATCCTTATTCATATATTTTAAATGTATTTTATATTAATACTGATCTGCACGCGTAATACGTTTAAGTTCAGGATTTTCCTGTTCGCGCTTTAATCTTTCTACAAAGGTAATAGCCTTTTTAATTGGTTTACCATGTTGAAATAAAATCATTTCACCAGGTTGGTACGCTGTCCAATTTTCATTATGTGTTAAAGGTTCAGTTGTTATTACTGCCACACGGTCTTCTGGGGTGGTTACCTGACTAAAATCGACTTCAACATCTAAGTCAATTAAATGAGCATGATTAAATGGATATTCACGAACGAGCCAATGTAATTTAGTAATGGCATAACTAAATAATGCTTTGCCATTAGATAGACAATAGTTAAATGTGCCGTATTCCGCAATTTGTGGAGAAATCTTTTCTAACACTTCAAATATCTGTTCAAGACTTGGTTCTTCATAACCAAAAGCTTCAACGAGTTGATCAAGCAAATAACAAAAAGCACGCTCGCTATCGGTATTACCTACTGGCGTGAAACGTCCACTTAACGGCGGATTAAAATCATGTAAATCACCATTATGGGCAAAAATCCACTGTCGCCCCCACAACTCTCGAATAAAGGGATGGGAATTTTCTAAAGTGATTTTGCCTTGAGTAGCTTTGCGGATATGTGCAATCACGTTGCGTGATTTAATAGGATAATTACGGATAAGATCAGCAATTGGAGATTCAACTGCCGACTGATTATCAACGAATAAACGGCACGCCTTATCTTCGAAAAATGCGATGCCAAATCCATCACTATGATCTGAGGTAATTCCTGCCCGTTGTGAAAAACCACGGAAGGAAAAAGTAATATCCGTTGGTGTTGCACAATTCATTCCTAATAGCTGGCACATATCGCTTTTTAAACTACTTCTAATTACCCCATATGCTCTATTGTGCATGAGAGTAAAAGTGCTTGCAAATCTCAATATGTGCTGGCTATTACAAAATAGAAAATATGATTAACGCTGCACCATTTTATTCATTACAAACGAGGTCGCGACTTTATTGACCTCGAGAAATACAAAATAATCCAAACAGTTAAACTCTTCATCAAAAAAAGCCTGTTTTGATAGTTTTGACTGCATGCTCAAATACATTTGGAATAGCTTTGGCATACGTTCATCTTGTGGAAAGCTAAACTCAGGATATTCAGGTTCATAGATTTTTTTCGAACGGATATCAATCGTTTTACTTTCAGGTAACTGCTGAATCTGACGATGCGTGTAGTACGCTCTAGCCAAATTATCTTGTAAATGAATGCTGACACAGCCCATTAAATATTTAGCACGCATTGACCATAGCACTTTCGGTGCAAGGTTTAACCACAGCATAGATAACGCTTTACCATTACGGAAGCGAGGATGTACACAAGTACGGCCTATTTCTAACACATTTGGAAGATGGGATAATTGAGGAACAATATCAAACTCATGTGCACTATAACTCTGTGCTATTTCATGGCCTTGAAATAGTTTTAGACGCGTATACGCTACAATTTCTCCAGTCCACTTTTCACGCAAGACCGCATGTTCACAACCAAAATCGTAAATATCTTGGTCTAAGTTATCTTCAAACTTGATTCCGAATTGTTGACTAAATTGTTGTGCACGAAACCGTTGTACATCTTGTAATTCTTTTAAATTATCAACCCACTCAAAACGAAATTGCGTCTGATTTATTGCTTTATGACGATTTAAAGGTAAAGTCCAGGTTTGGCGATATTGATTAAATTTTTCCAGCATAATGAACGCTCCTAGTGCCCCCCCCTACACTAGTCAAAGCTCATGACAAAAAAATGACCAAATCAAAATGGTATAAAAAAAGACCACCTAGGGTGATCTTTTTATTGAGAATAATGGATTTCTTAAGCTGTTTTAGTTCGGTTAGAAATCAGCGTTCCAACACCATGATCAGTGAAGATCTCAAGTAATGTAGCATGTGGCACTCGACCGTCAACAATATGCGCACTCACAACGCCACCTTTAACAGCATCAAGCGCACAGCCTACCTTAGGAATCATACCACCATAGATCACACCTGTTTCAATGAGGCGATCAACTTCTTGTGTCGTAAGGCCAGTTAACAGATTTTTATTTTCATCAAGCACACCGCTAATATTGGTGAGCAAAATTAATTTTTCAGCGCCTAATGCTTCTGCAACCTTACCTGCAACTAAATCAGCGTTAATATTATAAGTATTGCCTTCTTCATCTACACCTAATGGCGCAATAACTGGAATAAAGTCACTTTGGGTGAACATTTCCAATACATCTGTTTTAACGCCTGTCACTTCACCAACCATACCCAAGTCGATATGTTTGACAGAACCATCTTCTTCTTGCTTTTCCATAAGCAATTTACGGGCACGAAGTAAATTACCATCTTTACCCGTTAAACCAATCGCACGTCCACCGTGTTTATTAATCAGGTTAACGATTGATTTATTTACACTGCCGCCCAACACCATTTCAACCACTTCCATGGTTGCAGCATCAGTTACGCGCATACCGTCAATGCGGTCAGATTCACGGCCTAACTGCTTTAAGAATGAGTCCACTTGTGGTCCACCACCGTGAACAACAATCGGATTTAATCCTACAGTTTTAAGTAAAACGATGTCTCGGGCAAATGAACTTTCAAGCTCTGGATCAGTCATTGCGTTGCCACCGTATTTCACCACCAGCGTTTTACCAGTAAAGCGTTGAATATACGGCAAAGCTTCAATCAAGATTTTTGCTTTGTCGACACCGATATGCTGATGTTGTGGCATTACGCCTCTCCTTACTTAGGCCTCTGAAAGTTCTTGTGCAATTTGCGGATAGTGTTCTTGCAACATATCCACAAATTTTTGCTGGATTTCCTTTAATCGTAAAGGATTATCTGCATCAAATCGTACTGTAAAGTATTCACCAGTATTTGATGCTCGAATAATGCCAAAACCATCATCAAAATCAAGACGTACGCCATCAATTTTACTAATACGCGCCCCTAAGCGATGACTTAAAATCTCAATATCTTGTAATACATACTTTGGATCAGACTGATAAGTACCAATATAGGTATCTTCTGTACAACATCTTTCCGGATATGGAGCAAATAATTCAGAAATCGTAGCGGCATCAGATTGGGTAAAATACTCCATTACTCGTAATGCAGCATATAAACCATCGTCGTAGCCAAAACCACGGCCATCATTAAACACATAATGACCTGCATATTCTCCACCAAAAATGGCACGTCCATTCGATTGAGATAAATAAGCACGTAAGAAGCTACTTCCCGTGCGGATCATTTTTGCTTTTCCACCGAGTTTCTCGACGGTCTCTTGAACCATACGTGAACATTTCACATCAAAAACAATTTCTTGCTCTGGATGCTGCTCAAGGCACATTTGCGCAAAAAGCGACAATAAGCGGTCTGCTGTTAATATCTGTGCTTTTTCATCGACTAAAACAACACGGTCTCCATCGCCATCAAGAGCGATGCCGATATCCGCCTGCTGCTCAACTACAGCTTTACGCAAATGAGTTAAATGTGCCGCATGTGAAGGGTCTGGTGCGTGATCTGGAAACTCACCATTTGGATTGGTGCGTAAAGCAATGACTTCACAACCCATTTTTTCCAATATTAATTTTGAACAATGCCCAGCTGAACCATGCAGACCATCTAAAACAACTTTTAAAGGACGTTTTAAATGAATATCTTTAAAAATAGCTTGTTGGTATTGTTGGCAAAATTCAGCTTTAAATTGAGGTAATGTCAATTCAAGTACAGAAATTGAATGAGACGGTACATAAGTTTGGGCTTCTTCACCCACCTGCTGAATCATTTCTGGAGACGGCGGTTCACCCTTTAAAATCCACTTAATCCCATTGTCAGATTTTGGATTATGGCTTGCGGTCACCATAATGCCATTGCCCCCAAAATCTCGAGCAATGTAGTACATCATTGGTGATGAACAGCAACCAATATTGGTCACTTTTAAACCTTGTTCTACTAAAATTTCTTCAATTAAGTGTGCATAGGCTGGGCTTGTGAGACGGGCATCATAGCCAATTACTAATTGAGTTTGTTTTGCTTGTTTGTATTGTTGTGCCAATCCGTAGGCAATTGAACGGACAACGTCCGTGGTTAAGAAAGAAAGTTTGCCTCTAATATCGTAAGCACGAAAAATACTTTTTGGAAATGAGTGTCTTACATTCATAGCGTATCTTCTATTTAAAGATCAATTCGATCTATCGCAAAAACATAGATTATTCAAAATTTTTGAAAGGTTTGTTTGCTAAAAAAGTTAAAAGAATATGAGTAAAGCGTGTTGTAATATAATCCTTTGTAACATTCAAGATGTAAAAAGAAACGCCTGTTCAACAGGCGTTTGATTTTCGTTAATATTTAAAAAACTTATTGTTTACCTGTGTGACCAAAGCCACCTGCGCCACGTAAAGTTTCTTCAAATTCTTCTACTTGCTCAAATTCAGCTTGTACGACAGGCACTAAAACGTACTGTGCCAAGCGCTCACCTGGTTCTAAACGGAATGTGGTTTGACCACGGTTCCAAACTGAAACCATCAATTCACCTTGATAATCCGAATCA
The DNA here is from genome assembly GCF_000302435.1 of Acinetobacter sp. TG2027. Taxonomy (NCBI): domain Bacteria; kingdom Pseudomonadati; phylum Pseudomonadota; class Gammaproteobacteria; order Moraxellales; family Moraxellaceae; genus Acinetobacter; species Acinetobacter sp. TG2027. The sequence continues at coordinate 217,328 of NZ_AMJN01000048.1, forward strand.
ATCAAACCAACTAAGTTGCCAAGCACGATACCGTGTTTATGACCTAACCCTGAACGCGGTAAAATTAAACCAGCAAAATTTACATCATGAATATAAATTGCCATACCTGTTTTAACTAAAACAGTTTGTCCTGGTTCAATATCAATTGCTTCATCTAAACAGGCACGTAAATCTAAACCCGCTGAACCTGCTGTTGCATATGAAGGTAAAGGCCATTCTTTACCTAAACGCGGATCGAGCAATTTCACTTGAACTTTCATGGGATTTCCTAAAAAATAAAAAAATTAACGCTTTAATAAAGCTTTTAAATTTGCCAGATATTGTTGAGCCTGTTCTTTAGGATCAACATTAGCCGCAATTTTCTTTTTACGCCCTAACCACTCAAGCTCATCTTGCGGAAGCTCATCAAGGAAACGGCTAGGCGTCATTTGTTTCATCTGTCCACCATTTTTACGCTGTTCCGCTAGAGTTAACGTTAAACCTTGGCGTGCACGTGTAATTCCCACGTACATGAGACGGCGCTCTTCCTCAATGGTTTCTGCTGCAATCGAGTTCTTGTGAGGCAATAGTTCTTCTTCAAGTCCCATAATGTACACATATGGGAATTCCAGACCTTTTGCTGCATGCAAAGTAAGAAGGTTCACTTTGTCTGTATCTTCTTCTTCCTGCTGCTGTTCTAACAGATCGAGCAAAACTAGTTTTCGGATAACACTTTCAATATTCTTTTCATCAACATCTTCTGCACGATTAATCAGATTTTGAATACTGGTAAATAAATTCTCGATGTTATCGAGTTTACTTTTCTCTTGTGCAGGTGTAGCTGACTGTTCGCGAACGTAATCCATATAACCCGCTTCATTCATCATTTGACGAACTTTAGGCACAGGCTCATCATCTTCCAACAATTCACGAGTAAATGTCGCAATAAAGTCAGCAAACTCATGAAGCTGTGTTTCTGCCTTTTTAGGAAGCACCATACTTAAACGCTGGTCAGCAGAAGCACCGAGTAAAGACAAATTATTTTCTTGTGAAAATAAACCTAGCTTCTCTAGAGTAACAGGGCCAATCGCACGTTTAGGCGTATTAATAATTCGTAAGAAAGCACTGTCATCTTCTGGATTAATAATAAGACGTAAGTAACTCATCACGTCTTTAATTTCTGCACGGGCGAAGAACGATGTACCGCCAGAGAGTTTATACGGAATTTGCATTTGACGAAGCTGGGTTTCTAACACACGTGCCTGAAAGTTTCCGCGGTACAACACAGCATAATCTTTCCAGTTCTTACCGTTCATCAGCTTATGAGTCAGTAAGTCTTTTACCACGCGCTCTGCTTCATCGTCATCATTACGACATGTAATGATTCGGATGACTTCCCCATGTCCTTTATCACTCCACAATTTCTTGTCAAAAATATGTGGGTTGTTTTGAATCACACAGTTAGCTGCTTTTAAAATACGGCTGGTCGAACGGTAATTTTGTTCAAGCTTAATAATATGTAGATTTGGGAAATCTTGTTTAAGCAATGCCATATTTTCAGGCTTAGCACCACGCCATGCGTAAATCGACTGGTCATCATCACCTACCGCGGTGAACTGCCCCATTACCCCAACTAAAAGTTTGACCAAAATATACTGCGCGGTGTTGGTATCTTGATATTCATCGACTAATAAATAACGGACACGGTTTTGCCACTTGTCACGTACTTCTGCATTTTCTTGCAATAAGCGTGTTGGCATAACAATCAAGTCATCAAAATCGACAGCATTGTAGGCACGTAAATTACGTTCATAAAGTTGATAAAGATGAGCAAACTGGACATCTTCTGGTGTTTCACAAGTCGAATGCGCTTGTTCAGGCAAAATCAGATCGTTTTTCCAATCTGAAATTTTCTTCATTGCCTTGGCAATTAATTCTTTACTCTCTGCACCCGATAAATTGTCACGATGCATCAAATCCATCAAAATACGTTTACAGTCGTCTGCATCCAAAATCGAAAAATTAGCTTTTAAAGGTAAATTTTTAAGTTCTAAACGTAAAAGATTTAAACCAAAAGTATGGAAGGTAGAAACAGATAAACCTTTTGCTTCTTCACGTGACAAAAGCTTAGTCACACGTTCTTTCATTTCACGTGCAGCTTTGTTTGTGAAGGTCATCGCGGTTATACGATGCGCAGGAATACGGCAATGTTGCACCAAATAGGCAATTTTACGCGTAATTACCGATGTTTTACCTGAACCAGCGCCAGCAAGCACCAATAAAGGGCCCTGAGTATATTTCATGGCTTCTTCTTGCTTGTTGTTCAATTGACTGGCAGATGACATCGTGTATTACCTCTTAATTTTTCGAGCATGATTATAGTCATCTCTTTTTTAGAATCCCAATAGTAAATCTACGGATATGTATAAATGATGTCTAATAATGCAATTTATGCGCCGCAGAATGTCGTGATTATTTCTTGTACTGCACCCATAAAAAAACCACCCGAAGGTGGTTTTTGAAACAATAAACTAGATCTTATTGTTTAGCATAAATGCTGATTTCTACACGGCGGTTTTGTTCACGGCCAGATGCAGTTGAGTTATCTGCGATCGGGTTAGATGAACCATAACCTTGCGCGTCGATACGGCTAGCAGATACGCCTTGGCTAGCTAAATAACTACGTACTGATTGAGCGCGTGCTTGTGATAATGGAATGTTAATTGAATCATTACCAGTGTTATCAGTATAACCAGTTACAAGAATTGCACTCTTGTTATCTTCAGCCAAAGTTTGAGCCACTTTGTTTAAAGTTGCGTAGAAGTTTGGCTTGATGTTTGATTTGTTTGTATCAAAAGTAATGCTACCAGGCATGATCAATTGAACAGAACCATCTGGGTTACGGCCAACGTCTACACCAGTACCCGCCATTTGTTGACGTAATTTTTTCTCTTTCTGGTCAAGATATACACCACCACCAGCACCAAGAACTGCACCAATTGCCGCAGCACGGTTGTTTTGACGGCTAGAGTTTGCATTTGATTTAGAAATACCATAACCAGCTGCTGCACCAATTAAAGTACCTAATGCGGCTTTATCGTATTCAACGCCACCAAGATTATTACCAGTTGTTTGACAACCAGAAAGAACTACTGCTGCCCCTACCACTGTTGAAATAACTAATGCACGCATTGCATGCCTCCTCACTTTGTGTGTTTTGTTGTCTGAATGAATAATGAAACAAAAAGGAAGTATAAAACATTGATATTTTGTTAATAATAAACAGTTTAGTTATGTTTTTGTAATATTTTGATGCACTTTAAGATGCTAGCTCATCACAATTTCTTCATTGTTGTCTAAGATATCGTTGTATTTCATATTATGACAGTTATAGTTGAACAACTTTTCTATGGATTTGAGACATTCGGGGTCTTTTATATGTCAACTGCACCCAATAAACAATCTGCGCTAAAAAAAATTACACGTGGACTCACTGTAGGTACAGTCATTACAGGAAGTACTTTTTTTCATGGTCCTCCTGTTCTTGCATTAGGTCTGACCAAGCTATTAAAAAAATCATCAAAAATAGATGAAACTAATATTCAAATTACAAATAGCTGGTTAGGGGTAAATAATTGGTTAATTGACCATGTTCTACCCAATCTAAAATGGGACATTACCATTGATGAAGGACTTGATCTGAATATGCAAGGTCGTTATCTCATGACCTGTAATCATCAAAGTTGGGTAGACACGACTGTAAATCAATATTTCGGTTTAACCCGTATGCCTCTAACCCGTTTCTTTACTAAATGGGAACTCATCTTTATTCCTTTTGTTGGGCAAGCATTTAAAATTTTAGGCTTCCCAATGATGAAACGTCACACCAAAGAACAGATTGCAAAGAATCCTGAACTTAAAGACCGTGACATGATGGAAGCGCGTAAAGCCTGTGAGCAGCTTTTAAGTCAACCCTTTACATTATTAAATTATTTGGAAGGAACTCGATTTACTCAAGAAAAACATGACCAGCAAAAATCCCCTTATAAGCATTTGCTAAAACCCAAAGCAGGTGGCTTAGCGCTTGCATTAAACATCTTGGGTGACAAAATTGATGCCCTAGTTGATATGACCATCGTCTATCCTGATGGCGTACCAGGATATAGCGATTTCTGGCTTGGGGATGTTTCAAAAATTGCGGTTAACTTACGTAAAATTGAAATTCCAGACTGGGTACTTGGCGGCAACTATGAAGATGACGCGGCTTATCGTGAACGTTTCCAGCAATGGGTTCATGACATTTGGACCGAAAAAGATCAACTTATTGAGCAAATGAAGTCTCAATATACCACTGCAAATATTTAAGAAAGCACCCGTTATTATGCAAAACAGTTCTGGGAAAAAAACGAAATACCATCATGTAGACCCAAACAGCCTTTCATTTAAGCTGTTTTTGGTCTACGACATCTTTATGGTGTTTATTATCATTTTTAACTTGTTCTGTCTTGCAACTAATTTCTTTTTAATGAGCAGTATTGGGGCATGGTTCTTCGAACATATTCACTTGCCCCAAGTACTCAGCTTTTATCGTACTTCACTACATCCGTGGGTGATTACATCAGAAGCTTGGTTTATTGGTTTTTTAATTATTGAGCTGCTTGTACGCTGGGCTATTGCGATCATCAACAAGCACCATAAGCGTTGGTTCTTTTTCCCGTTTATTCACTGGTATGAAATTTTAGCTATTATTCCTCAGCTCCGTTTTTTACGTTTATTCCGCGCTGGGATTATTGCTTATCGCTTACATGAGTTGGGCTATCCAGTTGTTCCTGAAAGCTGGCGAAAAACTGGGCTATTTTATTATCGCGTCGTAATGGAAGAACTATCTGACCGCGTTGTAATTACCGTGATTGATGGCATTAGATATGAACTTGAAACCAGTTCTAGCCATAAACAGATTATTCATGACTTGGTTAATCATCATCGTGAGCAATTTACTGTCGCTCTAACCGCATTATTACAAGAATCTTTAGCCACCGCTTTAAAAGAACAAAAGCCTGCCATTACAAAAGGTGTGGGCAAAATTGTAGATCAAGCCATTATTGATACGCCTGAGCTAACTCAATTATTACGCTTAATTCCTTTAGTCGGTGGCCGCATTGAACAGCAAATTCAAAGCATTGGTCAAAGATTAGGTGAAAATATTAGTGCAGGTTTAATTGAACCTTTAATTGAGGGATCTCAAGATGCTCCAAATCCTACTTATCAATTAATTTCTCAAAGAGTAAGTGAAATCAATATTAATAATCGTCAGCTTGAGCAATTGGTTGAATCTGTAGTGTTCGAGACACTGGAGTCTGTACGTAAACAAGTCAAGGTCAAACAATGGCAACAAACCCTTGCGGAGTATGATCGAATCAAAGAATAAGCATTTATTTAATTTTTTATAAATCACGCTAGAGAATTGGCACGAATTGTTCTAGCATTTGCCCTATTTACAATAAACTTAACGATATTACAGCTCGTTTAACGCCTTGAAGGAAGACTTATGGCTGATATACGGATTACCGGCAGAATGGTTAACTTTAGCAGGATAACCTTCGATACCAATGATCATGATGTGATCCGCCAGCAATTATCAAATATTTTAAATGAAGGTTCCTATCAAGGAACTTTAGTGATTATTGACAGTACAGTTGAGCAAGAGTTAATTGCATTGATTCAACTTCTGGTGAGCTTGGGTTTACAACCAATGGCGGTAATCGACGGTATTTTAGGAGATGAGGCTCGCGCTATTCAATTCCCTGTTTTACCGGCAGATCAACCATTACAACGCATTAAAGCGACAGCTGAACAAGTGGCTATTGTGGAAAAACCTGCTACAGCTCCTGCCTCGTCTTCAGCAGAAACAAAAAAACCACTAAACAAGATAGCGGTCGCTCATATTACCTCTTATCATGATGAAATTTTGCGTACAGGCCAATCCCTTGTACAAGATAACGGCGATATTATTTTAAAGGCTGGCATGAATAGTGGTTCCGAGGTGATCGCTTCAGGAAATATACATATTTATGGCACAGTTCGTGGTAGAGTCATTGCTGGTGCGGGCGGGCACGCAGCTGCACGCATTTTTTGCCAATCTTTAGAGGCTGAGCTCGTTTCCATTGCCGGAACGTATTGTGTCGCAGATGATATCCCTAAACATGTGGTAAAAAAACCAGTACATATTTATTTAAATGAAAAGCAAGAGCTTGAATTTGAAGCTCTAGAACTTTAATTTATTAAGCAAATCACCAAAAAACAGCCCTTTTAAGGGTGTATGACCATAATAGGAGTGGATTCGGTGGCCAAAATTGTTGTCGTAACATCAGGCAAAGGTGGTGTAGGTAAAACTACAACGAGCGCATCTTTTGCAACAGGTTTAGCCCTTCGTGGTCATAAAACTGTTGTGATTGATTTTGATGTAGGCTTACGTAACCTTGATTTGATTATGGGTTGTGAGCGTCGTGTTGTTTATGATTTTGTTAATGTTATTAATAACGAAGCACGTCTGCAGCAAGCCCTTATTCGCGATAAAGATATCGAAAACCTTTATATTTTACCGGCTTCACAAACACGTGATAAAGATGCGTTGAGCGACGAAGGTGTTGCTCGTGTTATTGATGAGCTATCTCAAGAATTTGATTACATCATTTGTGACTCACCTGCAGGGATCGAGCGTGGCGCGATTTTAGCCATGTATCATGCAGATGAAGCAATCATTGTAACAAACCCTGAAATCTCTTCAGTACGTGACTCTGACCGTATTATTGGTATGTTAGATAGCAAGACCAAGAAAGTTGAACACAACGAAGGGCGTATACGTAAACATTTATGTATTACACGTTTTAACCCGGAACGTGCTGACCGTCAGGAAATGCTGACAATTGATGATATTTCTAAAGATATTTTACGCGTACCGACATTAGGTGTTATTCCAGAATGTCCAAGTGTATTACAAGCATCAAACGAAGGTAAGCCAGTTATTCTGTATTCAGAAACTAAAGCTGGTCAGGGGTATGATGATTTGGTTGCACGCTTCCTTGGCGAAGACCGTCCTTATCGACACATCACAGCTCAACCTAAAGGCTGGTTAGCACGACTATTTGGAGCGTAGATATGGCAGGATTCTGGAGTAAATTATTTAGCAGCGAAGAAAAACCATCAAGTGCTCAAACTGCCAAAGATCGTTTGAAAGTTATTGTTGCTTCTGAACAAGGTTTAGGCCGCCGTTTAAGCCAAGACAAAATTGATCAGATGAAAAAAGAAATCATGCAAGTGGTTAGTCGTTATGTTAGCGGTGTAGGTGAACAGCATATCCAAATGCAAGTTCGCTCTGAAGCCAATATCGAAATGTTAGAAATGAATATCAATTTACCTGAAGAACGATAATTCTATTTCTGACTATTCAATAAATCAGAATCAAGGCAAAATAACGCAAGTTATTTTGCCTTTTTTAAAATGAGGAGATTGTCATGGCATTATCACAGCCAGCAACTTTCAATGAAGAATGGTCCGATGAGCGTGTTTTTGCCTACCTCAACCAACTTCCTCCAAGTGGTGTGAATGCAGATTTTCATGTGCTCTACCATGCATTCAAACATATGCGCCCAACAGACTATGAGCGTCTTTTAACGCAATTTATTGCGGACGGACGCGATATTAATGCCAAAGATCCTGAAGGCCAACGCATCCATGATGTAATTGCTAAGTTTCCGCGTCAATCAGCACCATTTTTAGAAGTTCTAGCAAAGTTTGCTTAAAAATAAAAAGCCTCTAAAAGAGGCTTTTTTCTTATCTAGACTTATCGATTACCAATCAGGAAAATACCAAATACGGTAAAAATACCACCCGAAATACCATCAATCCATTTTGAAAAATTACGATAAGCTGCTCTAAAACTCGGTAATGAAAAAATAAAAGTCACAAAGCAGAACCATAAAATTGTCTCGACCGTGACAATAATAAATAGTAGCCAGTGAACCTGATCAAGTTGAGGATTAGCTAAAAATAAAGAGAAAACACTACCAAAATAAATAACAGCTTTTGGATTTGATAAATTGGTTATCAAACCTTTAATAAAAAATAAGTAAGGTGCTTTTGGGAGCTCAACAGCAACACTGCCCTCTTGCTGATTTTTTGAAAAAGCCGAACGTAGCATCTGATAGCCCAACCAACATAGATATAAGCCACCAGCAATGAGCAATCCTTGCTTTAACCAAGCCATTTTCTCAAATATAAGATTTAATCCCATCAGTGCCAAGCACGCCCAAAACATAACACCCACCGTTATACCAGCAACGACCAGCATAGCGTCTTTACGAGACCGGCTAATGGCGGTTTGAGATACAAGAAAAAAATCAGGCCCAGGAGTGATAAGCGCACAAAAGTGAATAAAGGCTAAAGTAATCAAAGCTAATAACATGTCTTTCTCCTAATTTAATTCATTGTTATTTATTTAGGGAAAATACATTAGCATTTTTTACTAGACGATAAAATCTTTAAGTCATTTATAAATAGGTTCACTTTATTTAAGTTATAAAAAAACCTCCGAAGAGGCTTAAATTATACGTATTAAACTAGAATATCCCGCTTACCATTAGGGCCCATTGAGCTCACAATGCCGTTCTCTTCCATTTGATCAATGATACGAGCGGCACGGTTATAACCAAGGCTAAATTTGCGCTGTAGCGAAGATGTAGACGCTTTTCGAGTTTCTAATACGAATGACACACATTGATCATAGAGTGCATCTCGGTCAGAACCACCCTCACCCTCTTCAAAGCCACGTGATGCAGGCTCTTCATCAAATGGAGTCAAGATTTCATCAATATAATCAGGCTCGCCACGCTCACGCCAAGCATCACAAATACGGTTTACTTCATCATCACTAATGAAAGCACCATGCACACGTTCCGGCTCAATTTTACCTGGTCCTAAGAACAGCATATCACCGTGACCTAACAAGTCTTCTGCACCACCTGCATCCAAAATAGTACGCGAGTCAATTTTACTGTTTACACGTAGTGCTACACGCGTTGGAATATTGGCTTTAATCAAACCAGTAATAACATCAACAGAGGGACGTTGAGTCGCAAGCAATAGGTGAATACCAGCAGCACGAGATTTTTGTGCCAAACGGGTAATCATTTCTTCTGCTTTTTTACCCACCTGCATAATCATGTCGGCGAACTCATCCGCAACAATCACAATAGATGGTAATGGCGTTAAACGAGGTGCACGTTCTTGTGTCGCCGAGTCGCTTGGCTTCCAAGTCGGATCAATTAAGTCTTCACCATTCGCAATCGCTTCTTCAACTTTACGGTTGTAGTCACTTAATTTACGAATTTTTAAGAACGACATAAGCTTATAACGACGTTCCATTTCATTCACACACCAGTTCAAAGCACTTACCGCATCTTTCATGTCAGTAACGACTGGAGTTAATAAATGTGGAATATCATTATAGTTTGCAAGTTCGAGCTGTTTTGGATCGATTAAAATTAAACGTAATTGGTCAGGCGTATATTTAAGTAACATCGATAAAATCATCGAGTTGACCGCAACCGATTTACCAGAACCTGTCGTACCAGCAACCAACATATGTGGTGCTTTCGCTAAATCAGTGAGTACAGGATTACCTGAAATATCTTTACCCATCGCCATACTAATTAATGCACTTGGGTCGCGATATGTTGGTGTTTCCAATAACTCAATCAAACGTACCATTTCACGGGCACTGTTTGGCACTTCAATACCAATGTATGGTTTACCAGGAATAACTTCGACCACACGTACAGATGCCATCGACATTGAACGTGCCAAGTCACGTGAGATATTCGTTACCTTAGAAGCTTTAACACCCGGCGCCAAATCTAACTCAAAGCGAGTTACAACTGGTCCTGGTTGAGCCTCTACCACCTGTGCTTTAACGTTAAATTCTTGCAATTTAATTTCAAGCAATTCAGATAAACGTGAAAGTTGCTCTTCAGTAAAGTTGACTTTCTTATTTGGATCAACCTTATCAAGTAGGTCAAGGCCCGGTAAAGTTGGTAAATCCAAACGCTTCTTAGCAACTTGCATTGCACGAGACATTGGGCGGCCTGATGCATCTGTTAACGGTGCATCAAAATCGAAATCGTCCTCATCAAAATCAGCATTTTCCTGCGGTTTTCCAGCAGTCTCCTGCCAAGCTTCAATAAACTCTTCTTTTGAAAGTTTGTCGGCCTGAATAGTCGTTTGAATAGGAGCTTTTACAAATGCTGAAGATTGCGCATAACTACTTGCTCTCACAGGTTCAGTTGGGGCAATGTCTTCATCTATTAATAAATCATCAAAATCTTCAAAGACTTGTTCGTTTGCTAAATTTTTAGGTGATTGATTTAAATTTGAAATATTTGAAGATGTTTCATTCGCAATATTAACAGATTGCGAAGTTGGTTCGGCTTCTACATGGTGATCTTGAACAAATGGTGTATGCACATCTGTTGCAGTTTTACTGTTTGGAACCGCGGCAAGCAACTCATCAAAAATCTCATCATCATTCCAATCAAGACCATGTAAGTCTTGTTTAGATGATGGTTGATTTTGATTTACCTGAGAAATTGTTTGCTGAAATTGCTCATGAGTAGGAACTTGCTCTGTCTCTGTCGAATCATCAGCAGCTCTTAAAAGCGCATCAATTTCTTGCTTATGGCTCGCATCATCACGCTGTAAAGCACGCCATACTTCGCCAGTCGCAACTAAACGTTGGCTATCTCGTTCAAGTTTATGGGCCTGTTCAAGCGTATGCTCAAAGTTCTGAGTATTTGCAACTGGTGTATCTGCAACAGGTTCAGGTCGGCTCTGCTCTTTCGCTAGCACATCTGCAAATAAGCGCTCAGCAACCGCATCATGTCGCGTTGTGGTAGATTGCGGTTGAGTTGATTCAGGTTGAACTGATGCTTCTTTCTCATCTGAAGCATTAGCATTCGTTTCTACATTGTCAGCAACTTTAACCGCGGCTGCTTTGGTGGCAGGTTGAGTTGTTAAGTCATAATCCGATTCATTCGGAGATACGTTCTTATAAAATAAATCTTGTAAATAACTTGGTGTAGCTTTGAGCGTAACCCATGTTTTACTCCATTGCACCCCAAATGCAAGAGTAAACAACACGACCCCGAAAACCAGTAAAAATAAGGTTGCACCGTAAATTGTTAACAACTGAGATAGGCTTTGACCTAACTCATAACCAATAATTCCCCCAGCTGCATTATCTAAAGTATCTGCCGGCACATTCCAGTGTAAATAAAGTAAGCTAGATACAACTAAAATTAAGAAGAATTGTGCAGCATAACGAAATGGGCGGTTTAGGAAACTACGTGGCCACCAAACCTGAATTGCTTCAATGAAAAGGAAAATTGGAATAAGCAAACTTGCCCATCCTAAAAAACCAAACAGCAAATCTGCAATCCATGCGCCAGCAATACCACTTGCATTGGATACTTGCTGAGTATCACTGGAAATATGCATCCAGCCCGGGTCAAATGGTGTATATGTTACTGTTGCCAGAAACATATAAATACCAAAAGAAACCAAGAATAATGTCATCAATAAGCGCTGTGCATAAACACTTGACACCGCAGTCATATACTGTCCTGTAACCCATTTAATTATTGGTTTAGAGATGTGAAGAACTATATTTTAGATCTTCAACGAATGAACTTTATATTATGCACCTGTTCTTACAAAAAAGGTGCATGATTCTTTACAGTTGTTGTTAACATAAGGCACTTCTATATTGTTATATAACTTAATTCGATTGACCTGATCAATATTATCCACATTGATTTAACGCTATTGATCGGCAAATTCACGTATAATTTTCAAAATTCTCGAAATAAATAAGGATACCCTCAATGAGTGCTCGTCATTCTCGGTTAATTATTCTCGGTTCTGGCCCTGCGGGCTATAGTGCAGCAGTATATGCAGCGCGTGCAAACCTTAAACCTACTTTAATTGCAGGTTTACAACTAGGTGGGCAACTTACAACAACAACCGAAGTTGACAACTGGCCGGGCGATCCTGAAGGTTTAACAGGTCCTGCATTAATGGATCGTATGCAAGCACATGCTGAACGCTTTGGTACAGAACTCGTCTATGACCATATTAACGAAGTGGATTTAAATGTACGTCCTTTTGTTTTAAAAGGTGACATGGAAGAGTACACATGTGACGCTTTGATTATTGCAACTGGTGCTACAGCTCAATATCTTGGTTTAGAGTCTGAACAAAACTTTATGGGCCAAGGTGTAAGCGCATGTGCAACATGTGACGGTTTCTTCTACAAAAACCAAAAAGTAATGGTTGTAGGTGGTGGTAACACTGCTGTTGAAGAAGCACTTTATTTATCAAATATTGCTTCACATGTAACGCTTGTACACCGCCGTGATACTTTACGTTCTGAAAAGATTTTGCAAGATCATTTATTTGCCAAAGAAAAAGAAGGCAAAATCAGCATTATCTGGAACCACGAAGTTGAAGAAGTATTGGGTGACAATACTGGCGTAACCAGTGTTCGCCTTAAATCAACTCAAGATGATTCTAAGCAAGACGTAGAGGTTCATGGTCTGTTTGTAGCAATTGGTCACAAGCCAAACACTGGAATGTTTGAAGGCCAGTTAAACCTACGTGATGGCTACATCCAAGTGCAAAGCGGTACCTCTGGTAATGCAACAGCGACTTCTGTAGCTGGTGTTTTTGCTGCTGGTGACGTCGCTGACAGCATTTATCGCCAAGCGATTACTTCTGCTGGGTCTGGCTGTATGGCGGCCCTAGATGCTGAAAAATATCTAGATAATCTTTAATTAATAGATTTCTAGAGTTTTAAAACAGCCGTTCTTATAACGGCTGTTTTTTTAGAATAATGACTAGCTGACATATATTAATTTTTATAGCATAACCTTAAAGCTCATCTTATTTTATTTTTATGAATACACTTCCACTTTCCCAATTCATTTTTCCTGATCCCATTGAGGCCGATCCAGATGGGCATGGTTTAATTTGTATCGGAGCGGACCTCTCCCCTTCTACCCTATATGAAGCATACACCCATGGTCTTTTTCCTTGGTTTAATGAAGATGAGCCTATTTGTTGGTGGAGCCCAGAACCTCGTTGCGTGATCTACCCTCAAAACTATAAACCAAGTAAATCACTCATTCGGAACATGAAAAAGTACGATTACACCATTACGGTAAATCATGCCTTTGAACAAGTTATTCGCTCTTGCTCTTTGCCAAGAAGTTATGCAGATAAAACATGGATTAGCGAGGATATTATTCAAGGTTACTGTGAGATGTTTAATGCTGGTTATGGTTACAGTATTGAAGTATGGCAACAAGAGGAGCTTGTAGGAGGTTTATACGGTGTTACGATTGGCAAAGGGTGTTTTGGTGAGTCAATGTTTAGCAACGAAACCGATGTTTCAAAAATGGCTTTTTATACATTAATGCTCATTGGACAAGAAAATCAGCTACCATGGATAGACTGCCAACTCGTAAACAGTCACTTAATTAGTCTGGGAGCCAGTACACTTTCTCGTCAAGACTACTTAAAATCGTTACAAGATGTAATTATTCACCCCTCTATCAATTGGAAAAAGTATCAAGAACGTGTATTTTCAAGTAAAACAATAGCATTAGATGCAAAATTAATGGAATGATAACAGGAGGGACCAATCATGAAATCATATCACCCGAAGTCCCTTTTAAATGATCTGCAGTATTATATTACTCCACCTCATGATTGTAGCTATCTAGAAAATAAATCAGCACGCATGGTGTTTTTAGATCCCATCCATCGAATTGATGTGGTCACTCTTTCAGAACTTTCTCGTTTAGGCTTTCGCCGTAGTGGCGACTTTGTTTATCGCCCTGAATGTCACTTATGTAGACAATGTCTGTCTTGTCGTGTTCCAGTTGCCGATTTTCAAATGAACAGCATGCAAAAAAAAGCATGGAAACGAAATCAAGATCTCACCATGACTGTTCTGCCTACGCGACAAGCAGCTCAAATTCATTATGATTTATACGAACGCTATATTAATGAACGCCATGCAGATGGTGATATGTTTCCGCCGAGCTTAGATCAGTTTGAAAAGTTTTTAGTACATAGCTGCACAGATAGTTTTTTTCTTGAGCTTTGGAAAGACAATCGGCTCATTAGCGTTTCTACTTGTGATTTAATGGATGATGGACTATCGGCTGTCTATACATTCTTTGATCCCGATGAGCATCGCAGATCACTGGGTGTTTACTCTATTCTTAACCAAATTGAATATGTGAAATCGCTCGGTTTAGAATATCTCTACTTAGGCTATTGGGTGCCTCATTCAGCCAAAATGAACTATAAATCGCAATATACACCTTTAGAACTTCTGCTCGATGGGCACTGGCGCCGTTTAAACAGATCATTATCACCAGAGGAAATTCAACAACTAGGTACGTCTCTTATGACCACGTTACCTTCTGAATGGAATAATTTAATCATTAAATAAAGATGCGAAATCATCTGTACAGGTTTTTACCATAATGACCGCATGTTCGCGACCACCATCTTGGGTAGGATAATAATTGCGACGCAGATCAATTTGGTGAAAGCCTGTTTTTTCATATAAACCAATAGCGGCTTTATTACTTTCACGAACTTCTAAAAAGATTTGTACTGGCTGATTTTCCAATTTTTCAATTGATGCACTTAATAACTCATATCCTAAACCCTGCCCTTGCATTTTAGGATCAACTGCCATGAGTAACAAATTAGCTTCATCTAAAACAGGCTGTAAAATACAAAACCCAACCACTCTGTTTTGTGACTCAATCACTGTACATTGATAAGAGTTCAAAGATTCAATAAATTGCTGTCTTGACCACGGATGGGTCTGAACTGATTTTTCAATTTGAACGACAATATCCACATCAGTGTTTTGCATAATACGAATCATGAGTTTCAACGCAATGAAGATTCTAAAGTAGTGCGTATTATAAAAACTTCCCAAGAAAAAACGAGCGAAAAAAAGGACAATTGAATTGCCCTTTTTTCAGTATTTTTTAAAGACCTAATTTTTCACGCCAAGTTGCTAGCAATGCTGTGGTATCCGAATCATTTGGATGAAATTTTGGTCTTAAAAAATCAAGTAACTCTGGAATTTGACGAGTCATAAAACCTTTACGACCATACATGAACTTAAGCATGTACTTCGTATCTTTCCAAGTTAATTTATCATCAGTTTTAAGTAACTTAGCAGTAAAATAAGACTGAGTTGCGAAGATTAATGCCATTGCAATAATCAAGGCTGTTGAACGCATAAAATAAGCTTTCGGACCTTGTCCATACATGCTGGTATACACATCAAATGCGACAGCTTTATGTTCATTTTCTTCAACTGCATGCCACATCCACAAATGATACATAGTGTCGTCTTGGAACATGGCCTGAATTTCAGGGTTTTGTAAAAGTTCAGCTGCAATGGTCGATGTGAAATGCTCTAGAGCACAGGTTCCAGTCAAATCAATCATTTCTTTGGTATAGCCAAAAGGTTTCATTAATTTGGTTACAACAGCTGTACCCATCTTAATGACTTTTCCTGTTTGCTTTTCCATATGGCGCACATCATAACCATAAGCCTGTGCTGAAGCATTAAATGCTAAATGCTCTTTGGAGTGCATCGCTTCTTGACCAATAAAAGCACTAATTTCTTTTTGAAGATCTGGATCAGCGAGCTTTGGATCATTTCGAACGGCACGCGTACTATTTACAAAGAACTGCTCACCTTCTGGAAAAAGGGCCGATAATGCTGTCATAAAATGTGTTAATGCTGCATCATAATTTGCCCAATAACGTGGGACCTGAGCAAATTCAAAATCCATACGACGCACAGGGAAACTAGCGCCAGCACGATTGGAAATATTTACCTTAGCATTCATCTCAGACTCCTTTTAAGTGAATAGCTAATTCACATATAACTTTATTTATTTTCTTAATATTTATAATCATACGTCTTTCAATGTACCAATTAAGTGCAGATGAGGACAGAGAAATATCAGATGAGGTCATTCATAGACACATAAAGGTGCATTATCTGCTCCACGATCTCTTTAAAATAATTATATAAAAATAAAAAAGGGCCACTATCGGCCCTTTATAAATCATGAATTAAATCTATAAACCTAATTTTGCTTTCCATGTTTTCAATAGACCAACGGTATCTAGATCATTTGGATGAAAGCCAGGTTTAAAGTAAGCTAACATTTCTTTAGCCATACCACTAATAATACCTTTAGATGGGCTATATCCGTATTTATAAATTACTGATAGTTCATCTAAATTCAACTTGTTATCTTGCTTTAATAAACGAAGCACAAAGGATGACTGAATCAAAAAGATTAAAGTCATAGCAAACACTAAAGAACTGGTTCGTAACGCATAAGCTTTTATGCCTTTACCAAACACACCTTCGTACACGTCATAAGCTACGGCTTTATGCTCATTTTCTTCAATCGCATGCCAATACCACATTGTTGACATTGTCTCATCTGTCATAAGCTCTTGAATGTGCTTATTGACCAATAATTGCGACGCAATAGTAGCGGTAAAATGCTCAAGAGCCGTTGTAGCAGTCAAGTCAACCATTTCTTTTGTCATACCGAAAGGTTTGACAATTTTTACAAAAGTTTTAATGGCTGTTTGAATTGCCGTATCGGTAAATTTCTCTAACGTTTCTACATCATGACCAAACTTTTGAGCAGAAGCATTGAAGTTTACATGCTCTTGAGTATGCATTGCTTCTTGCCCAATGAAAGCACTAATCTCTTTTTGGAGTGCTTCATCATCTTTAATCGCTGGGTGATAACGTACTGCTCGTACACTATCTATAAAGAATTTCTCACCAGCCGGAAACAATGCTGACAATGCAGTCATAAAATGTGTGAGTCCAGCAGAACCATTCATCCAATATTCTGGTACATCATTAAAGTCAAAATTCATACGACGCACTGGAAAGCTTGCACCTGCACGATTCGTAATATTCACTTTAGCATTCATACCCAAAGCTCCTTAGTAAGTAACCCTAGTTACTCAAACTTTATTGTTCGTTTTCTTGATTCTTATCATACAAATTTAATAAAAAGGATTAAGGGGAAATAAGGACATTGAAATATCAGTTAGGGCCAGCCTTTATAGTGATTGTTAGACAATTAAGTATAAAAAAAGCGCTCTAAAAAGAGCGCTTTTTTTCACTGAAAGTGATTATGCAGTTACTTTTGCAACAACACCAGCACCTACAGTACGACCACCTTCACGGATCGCAAAACGTAGA
>NZ_AMJN01000049.1:0-310 GCF_000302435.1 Acinetobacter sp. TG2027
GACTGTTAATCCGCAGGTCCCTGGTTCGAGCCCAGGTGGGAGAGCCAAGATTCTAAAAGCCCGCATTTATTGCGGGTTTTTTCTTTTCTAAGATTTAATAATTTTTCATTATTTTGAATAAAATCAATGTTTCGAGTATTTTTAAACCAAACGACAAGATATTCTCTCTAATTCTGCTATTAAGGCTTGACCCAGCCCTCTTTCCTGCCTAAAATCCTTTTCCAGATTCTCCCATAGCTCAGTCGGTAGAGCGACGGACTGTTAATCCGCAGGTCCCTGGTTCGAGCCCAGGTGGGAGAGCCAAGATTCT
>NZ_AMJN01000050.1:0-1964 GCF_000302435.1 Acinetobacter sp. TG2027
AAAACCCGTTCGCCGAAAGACCAAGGGTTCCAGTCCAACGTTAATCGGGGCTGGGTGAGTCGACCCCTAAGGCGAGGCCGAAAGGCGTAGTCGATGGGAAATTGGTTAATATTCCAATACTTCTGTGTAATGCGATGAGAGGACGGAGAAGGTTAAGTCAGCCTGGCGTTGGTTGTCCAGGTGGAAGGATGTAGGTATGTATCTTAGGCAAATCCGGGGTACTCTATACTGAGATCCGATAGCAAGCTGTACTTGTACAGTGAAGTGGCTGATACCATGCTTCCAGGAAAAGTCTCTAAGCTTCAGTTACACAGGAATCGTACCCGAAACCGACACAGGTGGTCAGGTCGAGTAGACCAAGGCGCTTGAGAGAACTCTGCTGAAGGAACTAGGCAAAATGGTACCGTAACTTCGGGAGAAGGTACGCTGTTGTTGGTGATGGAACTTGCTTCCTGAGCTGACGACAGCCGCAGAAACCAGGCCGCTGCAACTGTTTATTAAAAACATAGCACTCTGCAAACACGAAAGTGGACGTATAGGGTGTGATGCCTGCCCGGTGCTGGAAGGTTAATTGATGGGGTTAGCGTAAGCGAAGCTCTTGATCGAAGCCCCAGTAAACGGCGGCCGTAACTATAACGGTCCTAAGGTAGCGAAATTCCTTGTCGGGTAAGTTCCGACCTGCACGAATGGCATAATGATGGCGGCGCTGTCTCCAGCAGAGGCTCAGTGAAATCGAAATCGCTGTGAAGATGCAGTGTACCCGCGGCTAGACGGAAAGACCCCGTGAACCTTTACTGCAGCTTGACACTGAACTTTGACCTTACTTGTGTAGGATAGGTGGGAGGCTTTGAAGTTGGAACGCTAGTTCCAATGGAGCCGTCCTTGAAATACCACCCTGGTAATGTTGAGGTTCTAACTCTGTCCCGTTATCCGGGACGAGGACCGTGTCTGGTGGGTAGTTTGACTGGGGCGGTCTCCTCCTAAAGAGTAACGGAGGAGTACGAAGGTGCGCTCAGCGTGGTCGGAAATCACGCGTAGAGTATAAAGGCAAAAGCGCGCTTAACTGCGAGACCCACAAGTCGAGCAGGTACGAAAGTAGGTCTTAGTGATCCGGTGGTTCTGTATGGAAGGGCCATCGCTCAACGGATAAAAGGTACTCTGGGGATAACAGGCTGATACCGCCCAAGAGTTCATATCGACGGCGGTGTTTGGCACCTCGATGTCGGCTCATCTCATCCTGGGGCTGAAGCAGGTCCCAAGGGTATGGCTGTTCGCCATTTAAAGAGGTACGCGAGCTGGGTTTAGAACGTCGTGAGACAGTTCGGTCCCTATCTACCGTGGGCGCTGGAAATTTGAGAGGATCTGCTCCTAGTACGAGAGGACCAGAGTGGACGAACCTCTGGTGTACCGGTTGTGACGCCAGTCGCATCGCCGGGTAGCTATGTTCGGAAGGGATAACCGCTGAAAGCATCTAAGCGGGAAGCCTACCTCAAGATAAGATTTCCCTAGGAATTTATTCCTCTAAAGAGCCGTTCGAGACTAGGACGTTGATAGGTTGGATGTGGAAGCATAGTGATATGTGAAGCTGACCAATACTAATTGCTCGTGAGGCTTGACTATACAACACCCAAGCAGTTGTATATGAAGCATCAATCGATTCATAAACATGCAAAGCAACTTGATTTAGTTATACTACTAGCTAAAATGAACAACGAAAAACCAGATTCAATCAGCCCATCTGTAAAGATTTGGAAAACGCAACGTATCACACAGTGAATAAAACGAAGCAAGTATCCATAAACAGTTGTGCTGGCGACCATAGCAAGAGTGAACCACCTGATCCCTTCCCGAACTCAGAAGTGAAACCTCTTAGCGCTGATGGTAGTGTGGGGTTACCCATGTGAGAGTAAGTCATCGCCAGCTCATTATTCTAAACACCCCCGTTCTAATGAATGGGGGTGTTT
>NZ_AMJN01000051.1:0-5648 GCF_000302435.1 Acinetobacter sp. TG2027
TTAAAGAAAAATCAAAGATTTTCCTCTAAACCGGTTAGACCAAGAATGGGATTGTTCAAGTGGAAATAGATTCAGTAACTAAACAGAAAGTAGTACGGGAACGGACGTTTAAAGTCAGACTTTCAGAATCAGAATATCAATTGCTCGATGCCAATAATCCTTTTGGTTCAATCGCAAAGTTGCTACGTCAGTCAGCAGTAGATAAAGCAACAAAGATTTATAATTCCAAAGCAGATGATGCTGAAAAAATTAAATCAACAAAGATTGTTGAATCTTCATATAGCAAGACAGAGAGAAATTTAATCCTAGAATTGGGTCGTATAGGTAATAACGTGAATCAGATTGCCAAAGCGATTAATACGGATATTGCAGGGACAGGTACTTTTGACAAAGTGAAGTTACTTCATTTGTTGATTTCCATAGATCAACAACTTCGGGAGTTACGACCAGATGATCGTTGATTTTTTTAGACATGGTTCAGGATTATCTAAAGGTTGTCTAGATTATTTGCTTGGTGAAGATAGAGAGCGAGAACATGCACAGGTTTTAAGTGGTGATGTTGACTTGACCGCTCAACTGATTGATAGCAGTCCTTTTGCCAAGAAATATACCAGTGGTTGTTTATCCTTTTACGAGCATGCTTTATCTGACCAGGATAAACAGCAGATCATGCAAAATTTTGAGGAATGCCTTTTCCCTGGTCTCGATAAAGATCAGTACCAAATTTTATGGGTACAGCACCAAGATAAGGTGAATCAAGATACTGGAGAGACACGGCTTGAGCTGAATTTTGTGATTCCAAACGTTGAGCTTTCGACAGGCAAACGGCTACAGCCATTTTATGCGCCAGTGGATTTAGATCGAGTGGATCTGTTTAAGCAGATTACCAATGCAGAACATCAACTATATGATCCCGATGATCCGAACAATCAGCAGCTTTTAATCAATAAGAAGAACTTACCCAAGGATGTGAAGGATTTTAAAGATCAGTTACACCAAAGGATTTACCAAGCTGTAGTCGATGGCAAAGTTGCCGATCGGCAAAAATTGGTTGAATGGCTTGAATCGAATGAAATCAAAGTCACCCGACAAACCCAAAAATCAATATCAATCGAAAATCCATACGAGGGCGCAACACGTCCTATCCGTTTAAGTGGAGAGGTTTATGAGCAAGGCTTTAGCGCTACTGGCGAATATCGACAAGAAGTACAACAGCGAATTGCAACGTACCGAGGAACAACTTCTGAGCGGTATCGAGCAAACGTCACAGATTATCAAAGACAGCTTGAGCACAAGAGCCAATATCACAGCGACCGCTATCCAGCAGTCAGACGAGAAATTAGCGCAGAACCTACAGAACAGCTCACAGCAGATCGAGAAGCAGCTCGACCAGTACCAAGCCTTGCTACAGTCCAAATTGAGCCGTTTAAAGCAAATGAACGAGCAGATACAGACAAAAGAACAGCAAGTTCAGAACAAAAGCCTACTGAAACAGCTTACCACTTTGAATATGGCAATGATTTTGGGAGCTGCTATTTTAATTATTCTCATTATTGCGCTCGGTTTTATGGGCAAAAGCAAGTACAACGAGATACGGACACTCAATATGACCATCAACGAGAAACAAATGCGAGTGGATCACCTGAACCGATCGGGGGGCAGTTTGACGTTCAGCACATGCAGACAGCAAAACAGCAAAGCCCAACGTCTATGTATTCAGATCAACAAGGACGCAGGGGATTGGCAGAACAACTTCATGGTGCCGATGGGGTATTAAGTGATGACCGAATTAGAAACACAGTTATTGAAAATCATCGAAGAACAACAGCAGCAATTACAGCAACAACAAACTCAGTTGCAGCAGCAACAGCAGAGTTTAGACGTGATGCAAAAGAAAATTATCCAAGCCTTATCAGCACAATCAAAGGCAATGGAGAGCGTACAGACAGACTTAGTGCAAACACAAAAGTCATTATCGACAATACAGACACAATTTCACGAATTGGAAAAAAATACAGCGACCTATACCGAGCAGATCAATGGCAAAGTCAGGGAGATGAGCCAAATTACAACGAATTACGAGGACGTACTGGAGAAAATCTCAACCACACAACGGTCAGTCTCGTCACAAGTAGCCAAAGCTCAGCAGAATTTGCTCGAAACGTCCGAACTATTGAAGCGAATATCGTCCAAATGAAGGAACGGAAAAAGGAAATGGAGCAGCCCCAACCTAAGCGAGATCGGGGCATGAATTTTGGCATGTAGGGTTTATGCTCGATTCCGACTGTTGCTAATCAAAAATATGGAACAATGATTAAATATTAGGCGTGAAACGTGAAGAATCAATAAAAAAGCCCGACTTAGACAAGTTAGGCTTTTTTATTGATTGTAAATTATTGAAATAATTAAACTAATTTTGTATTTATGTGCACTAATGTGTGCACATAAAAGCGGAGACTTTAATTTGGTAGGGTTCTTTAAGCCCAGTCATTTCATCCTAATCATTTGGTCGAGTGACAATTGGAAAAGTTGAGTCTGGACGTTTAAACATTGCAAAGAATTTTCCAATTTCCAATGGATTGCCTTTGACTTTACTTTCGTTAGAAAGCAGGACTTTTACCCCTTTTATTTGACCTGTAATCATTTTTAGATATAAGGGCTTGGTTACGGTTAATGTTGGGCAATCCGATGCCAAATCTTTACTGTCATCATGACGCTTAAACTGCATGATTGAGTTTTCAACCCATAATGAAAAATTCTCTTGGGTATCCGACAAAACCAGATTGATACACTGGTTTTCATTTTTTAAATTTTCCACATCTAAATTTGTCGCCATGGCTTCAAGAAATCTTTCAGTTGGCGTGTGAATCAATAAATCACTCGGATCAGATGTATTTTGTAGGGGTACATTATTTTGTAGCTCTTGAGCACCCACCAAAAAGAAATTACGCCAAGTTGAAGCCTCAGCAGCATAGCCCAATTGACGATACGTATTTGCCAATAAGTCTTTTGCTTGTTGGTTTTGAGGGTTATTCAACACAATATGTTTTAAAATCTCGGCAGCCCATCTATAGTCAGCTTGAGCATAGGCATCCCGCGCATTTTTTAATGCATTATTCTCCCCACCTGCCAACTCAATATATTTTTTTGCAACAGCTTTAGGCGGTAATGGATCTAAATTGGAAGGATGAGCATCGAACCATCCCATATAGTATTGGTATATCGCTTTTACATTATGCTTTAAGGTTCCATAATAGCCATGCGCATATAGCTTTTGATCAAGTGCCGCTGGAAGCTGAATTTTCTCGGCAATTTCAGCACCATTAAAACCAGAGTTCATATATCTCACCGTCTGATCATGTGTGAACTTATAAACATCTCGCTGGGTTTTAATAAAATCTTGAATATTGTCATTGCCCCAGACAGGCCAATGATGTTGTGCAATCAATACATCGGATGCTTTGGCATGCTGCATTGCTTGGTCTAAATAGCCTACCCATTTTAAGGCATCACGGACTTTGGCACCGCGGAGGGTATAAAGATTATGCATGGTATGCGAAAGAATTTCTGCGCCATTATAAAGTTTCAGTGATGGGATAGAGAAGGTTAACTCTGCTGGCGCTTCTGAACCCGGCACGTTATAAAACACAAAATCCAAACCATCAATGGTCATTTTCTGTTCTGCTTGGGTGATCAGTTGTGTAGGCTCAAGGATTCCCATTTTCCCAACAGCAACAGCCTTACCTAAACCTGTATCCACCAATCCTTCAGCATTCTTTGGTAAAAAGGTTCCATACATATAGGTCGCACGACGTATCATGGCTGAACCTGCCATCAAATTTTCACTGGTCGCTTCTTCCATAAAGCCTTGTGGCGCAATAATTGGGGTTTTTCTAGCGTTAATTTCTTCTGTAGAAAGAACGCCTAATGCACCACCAAAATGATCGATATGGCTATGGGTAAAGATAATGGCTGAAATTTTTTGCTCACCTAAATGCTGCCTAGCAAATTTAAGTGCTGCTTCAGCCGTTTCTTTAGAGGTTAATGTATCCACAATAATCCAGCCAGTATCACCCTGAATAATGGTCATATTTGCCAAATCAAAACCACGAATTTGCCAAACTCGATCTGTCACTTTAAATAGACCAACATTATTGTTGAGCTTTGCTTGTCGCCATAGTGCAGGATTAACAGTATTTGGTGCTGGATCATTTAAAAAATTAAACGCATCAAAATCCCAGATCACATTGCCTTTTTCACTTTTAATTTGACCTGTTGGCTTGGCAATAAAGCCTTTTTGCGCATAATTAAACTCTGTCATATCGTCTAAATTATATTTCGTTTTATACGCATTATTTGATTCAATGACCGCTTTTTCGACTTGTCCATTTGCTGCAAAAACAGAAAATGGCAAAATAAACATCAATGAAACCGTTAAAAATTTAACTTTCATTGTCTTTCCTTCTTCAAAATATCCATAAATGTTGATTTCCTTGTCTATACTATTTTTGATATGTGTTGAATTAATAGAAGCTTTTCAATTCAAACATTATAATAACAGCCATCATTTTTTATGATGGAATCATAAAATAATATTTTACAAGAATATACCTGTTTTTATTAAAACTACGCAGTCCTTATTGGGCATGAGTTAGTAGGAGAGAAAAATAAAAATTTTGTTAAAACCTAAAGAAAAACCCCTCTGAGTCTTGCAACTTAGAGGGGTTTTGTCTTAAATTTGGTGGTACGCAGTTATTTGATGTTCGAGCATCAAGTAACGAAGATCATAAGGTTTGACGACCGTTATGATTTCACCTTTCGGCTTGTACCGCTTTTCAAATTCTATCAAATTGATAAAAAATGGCAAGCATTGTATCAGTAAAAAGTCTTTCGTTACCTGACTCTCGTTCATCCAATAAGCAATACATAGACAGTATTCGAGCCTTATCAGCTTCTGTGCATCCTTTTTAAGGAAGATATGCGGTGCATGTGGAGGGAATAAGTGTCACTGGTGCATCGTAGCGATAGTGAAAGCTGAGAAGCAGGAGCTGAACCGTTACAGGGGAATCCCACAAAAGCGGAGCGTTGAGAGTAGTTGTATAGGTTGGTTAAGTTGCATGTTGGAGAAATCCTCGCAGAGATACCGCCATACTTCGACAGGGAGCGCGTGGGGAGAGGTGCAGTACCTTTAGTCCTTGTCTGCCATGTATGTGAAGCATGGTGCGGATACGACCGATGCGTGGCTCCGTCAGCCTAATCAGGTTAAATCGGCAATACTTAGGGGATGTGTTATTTTTTGAATGACAGCCCTTAGGGAGAGTATTGCCGAAACTCTCTCAACGCTCACCATCTGCCTGAGCAAAGCGAGGGCTGTGGTGGTGGTGAGAAAGAGTTGAGTGCTATTGTTTTACAAGATTTATGCCAGTTCTTATTAGGGTTTATATACTGTATCATTTGATTAAATTTTAGTATAAATAATTCTTTCCCTTTTTAAATAAGCAAGGATACACAGTTACCCCTATTTCACTTCGTTTAATAGTGCTAAGCTGTGACCTTGATCAGGGGCTTCACCCCCGATACCCCCGAAAACCGGTTTAAAGAAAAATCAAAGATTTTCCTCTAAACCGGTTAGACCAAGAATGGGATTG
>NZ_AMJN01000052.1:0-3605 GCF_000302435.1 Acinetobacter sp. TG2027
TTTTCACCCGTTTTGTCGTTACTCACGTCAGCATTCGCACTTCTGATACCTCCAGCATACTTCTCAATACACCTTCATCGGCTTACAGAACGCTCCCCTACCACTTGACTAATGTCAAATCCGCAGCTTCGGCACATAGTTTTAGCCCCGTTACATCTTCCGCGCAGGCCGACTCGACTAGTGAGCTATTACGCTTTCTTTAAAGGGTGGCTGCTTCTAAGCCAACCTCCTAGCTGTCTATGCCTTCCCACATCGTTTCCCACTTAACTATGATTTTGGGGCCTTAGCTGGCGGTCTGGATTGTTTTCCTCTTGACTACGGACGTTAGCACCCGCAGTCTGTCTCCCGGATAGTACTCATAGGTATTCGGAGTTTGCATCGGTTTGGTAAGTCGGGATGACCCCCTAGCCGAAACAGTGCTCTACCCCCTATGGTATTCGTCCGAGGCGCTACCTAAATAGCTTTCGGGGAGAACCAGCTATCACCAGGCTTGATTAGCCTTTCACCCCTATCCACAAGTCATCCCCTGGCTTTTCAACGACAGTGGGTTCGGTCCTCCAGTTAGTGTTACCCAACCTTCAACCTGCTCATGGATAGATCGCCTGGTTTCGGGTCTATACCCAGCAACTAAACGCCCTATTAAGACTCGGTTTCCCTACGGCTCCCCTATACGGTTAACCTCGCTACTGAATATAAGTCGCTGACCCATTATACAAAAGGTACGCAGTCACACCACGAAGGTGCTCCCACTGCTTGTATGCATGCGGTTTCAGGATCTATTTCACTCCCCTCACAGGGGTTCTTTTCGCCTTTCCCTCACGGTACTGGTTCACTATCGGTCAGTCAGGAGTATTTAGCCTTGGAGGATGGTCCCCCCATATTCAGACAAGGTTTCACGTGCCTCGCCCTACTCGTCATCATTATGTGTGCCCTTTCGTGTACGGGAATATCACCCTCTACGTTCGCACTTCCCAGAGCGTTCCACTAAAACACACATAACTTAATGGGCTGATCCCCGTTCGCTCGCCGCTACTGAGGGAATCTCAATTGATTTCTTTTCCTAAGGGTACTGAGATGTTTCACTTCCCCTCGTTCGCCTTGCAACACTATGTATTCATGTTGCAATACCTACCTTAAAGTAGATGGGTTCCCCCATTCAGAAATCTCCGGATCAAAGGATATTTGCCGCCTCCCCGGAGCTTTTCGCAGGCTATCACGTCTTTCATCGCCTCTGACTGCCAAGGCATCCACCACATGCACTTAATTACTTGACTATACAACCCCAAACAGTCGTCAACACCTACAAGTGAGTGTTGTCCGTGCGATTCTTCATCACTACTATCTGTTGTCTGTGTACTTAAACACTGTACAGCTTCAATCTAAATTCATATACCAAAACGCTTGATTCAGTTAATTTGCTAGTTCTCAATTCATCTAGATTAATTGCTTAACCTAAACTCTTGAGTGAACAATTTATTTCAGACTCAATTTTGCCAATCTGTTAATGAATAAACACGCCTTCGTCAGGTCATGCTTAATACCGTGATACTTAAATCACAGAAGTTAATAAACCAAGATCTAAATCTCTATTTACTAATTTCTGTAATCCGAACTTCTCTTAAGTTCTGGTGGAGACTAGGAGAGTCGAACTCCTGACCTCCTGCGTGCAAAGCAGGCGCTCTACCAACTAAGCTAAGTCCCCAGCTTACATCATCAGTCATGTATCTTTTATCTATAACTTCAACCAGTCAAAGTCATGGTGGGTCTGACAAGACTTGAACTTGTGACCCCACGCTTATCAAGCGTGTGCTCTAACCAACTGAGCTACAGACCCTCAGATACATCTATGAAGAACAACTTGTTGTGGATTCTTACCAATCGTCAATCTTTCGTTAAGGAGGTGATCCAGCCGCAGGTTCCCCTACGGCTACCTTGTTACGACTTCACCCCAGTCATCGGCCACACCGTGGTAACCGCCCTCTTTACAGTTAGGCTAGCTACTTCTGGTGCAACAAACTCCCATGGTGTGACGGGCGGTGTGTACAAGGCCCGGGAACGTATTCACCGCGGCATTCTGATCCGCGATTACTAGCGATTCCGACTTCATGGAGTCGAGTTGCAGACTCCAATCCGGACTACGATCGGCTTTTTGAGATTAGCATCCTATCGCTAGGTAGCAACCCTTTGTACCGACCATTGTAGCACGTGTGTAGCCCTGGCCGTAAGGGCCATGATGACTTGACGTCGTCCCCGCCTTCCTCCAGTTTGTCACTGGCAGTATCCTTAAAGTTCCCGACATTACTCGCTGGCAAATAAGGAAAAGGGTTGCGCTCGTTGCGGGACTTAACCCAACATCTCACGACACGAGCTGACGACAGCCATGCAGCACCTGTATGTAAGTTCCCGAAGGCACCAATCCATCTCTGGAAAGTTCTTACTATGTCAAGGCCAGGTAAGGTTCTTCGCGTTGCATCGAATTAAACCACATGCTCCACCGCTTGTGCGGGCCCCCGTCAATTCATTTGAGTTTTAGTCTTGCGACCGTACTCCCCAGGCGGTCTACTTATCGCGTTAGCTGCGCCACTAAAGCCTCAAAGGCCCCAACGGCTAGTAGACATCGTTTACGGCATGGACTACCAGGGTATCTAATCCTGTTTGCTCCCCATGCTTTCGCACCTCAGCGTCAGTGTTAGGCCAGATGGCTGCCTTCGCCATCGGTATTCCTCCAGATCTCTACGCATTTCACCGCTACACCTGGAATTCTACCATCCTCTCCCACACTCTAGCTAACCAGTATCGAATGCAATTCCCAAGTTAAGCTCGGGGATTTCACATTTGACTTAATTAGCCGCCTACGCGCGCTTTACGCCCAGTAAATCCGATTAACGCTTGCACCCTCTGTATTACCGCGGCTGCTGGCACAGAGTTAGCCGGTGCTTATTCTGCGAGTAACGTCCACTATCTCTAGGTATTAACTAAAGTAGCCTCCTCCTCGCTTAAAGTGCTTTACAACCATAAGGCCTTCTTCACACACGCGGCATGGCTGGATCAGGCTTGCGCCCATTGTCCAATATTCCCCACTGCTGCCTCCCGTAGGAGTCTGGGCCGTGTCTCAGTCCCAGTGTGGCGGATCATCCTCTCAGACCCGCTACAGATCGTCGCCTTGGTAGGCCTTTACCCCACCAACTAGCTAATCCGACTTAGGCTCATCTATTAGCGCAAGGTCCGAAGATCCCCTGCTTTCTCCCGTAGGACGTATGCGGTATTAGCATTCCTTTCGAAATGTTGTCCCCCACTAATAGGCAGATTCCTAAGCATTACTCACCCGTCCGCCGCTAAGATCGGTAGCAAGCTACCTCTCTCCGCTCGACTTGCATGTGTTAAGCCTGCCGCCAGCGTTCAATCTGAGCCATGATCAAACTCTTCAGTTAAAATCATTTTGCACCTTATTTAAAGACAAGGTGCCAATTCTGGCTCATCAATTACTGACTTAAATTTCGCTCAAATAAACTTCGAGTAATTTAAACCAATCAATCAATGAAAATTATTTCGATTAATCAATCAGTAAAAATCCACACAAGTTGTTCTTCAATTCTCTTAATGAT